>JAPYWY010000076.1 GCA_028276125.1 Pseudothermotoga sp. | reverse complement strand
CAAGTACAAGGACGAAGTGGTGAGAAGAAAAGAAGGTAAGAAGGCGTAAAGGGGGCATTTGACGTGATAAAGAAAGAGGACCGAAATCTGAAGAGGATCAAGAGACATCTGAGGATCAGAAAGAAAATGAAGGGCACACCACAGAAGCCTCGTCTGGCCGTGTTCAGGAGCGAAAAGCACATCTACGCTCAAATAATTGACGACGCGAAAGGACACACACTCGTCTCGGCTTCCACACTCGACAAAGAGTTGCGACAAAGGCTTTCAAAAACTTACAACGTCGAAGCGGCAAAAGAGGTGGGCAGGCTGATAGCTCAGCGCGCCCTGAGTCTGGGGATCAAAACGGTCGTGTTCGATCGTGGAGGTTTCAAGTATCACGGTAGAATCAAAGCGCTGGCTGATGCCGCGAGAGAAGCAGGCTTGAAATTCTGAGGAGGTGTACGTGAAAAATGGTGGATGAGATACTGGAAGAAGAAGTTGTCAAGAGGGAATCCGAAGAATTTGAAGAGCGCATCGTTGAAATAAGAAGGACAGCGAAGGTTACGAAGGGTGGAAAAACTCTCAGCTTCAGGGTTCTGGCAGTCGTAGGTAACAGGAAGGGCAAGGTTGGAGTTGGCATAGGAAAAGCTCGAGAGGTGCCAGATGCCATAAGGAAGGCCTTGAGCGCTGCGCGCGCATCCTTGATCGACGTTCCTCTGTACAGAGGAACCATACCTCATGAGACCACAGCAAAGCAGGATGCATCCGTCGTCCTTTTGAAGCCCGCCGCCCCAGGTACAGGAATCATAGCTGGTTCGGTCGTCAGGGCCGTTGTCGAACTTGCGGGGGTTCAGAACGTGCTCACGAAAGCCTTGGGTTCGACGAACGCAGTGAATTTGGCTCTCGCCACCTTGAAGGCGCTCAAGGATTTGGTTCCACCCGATAAAGCAGCGAGATTGAGAGATTTGGGTATAGGACAAATCATTCGTGGAGCGAAAAAGGGGGCTTGAGCTATGGCGAAGATCATCGTGGAACTCGTGAGGAGTCCCATAGGTTACAAGTACGACCAGAGGGCAACGTTGAAAGCGTTGGGACTGAAGAAACTGCACGACAGAGTAGTCAAACCCAAGACACCTCAGATACTCGGTATGATTGAGAAAGTCAGACACCTCGTTAACGTCCATGAAGTATCGGAGGAGGAATGAATTATGGCGTTGAGACTCGAAGATCTCAAACCCACACCCGGCTCGGTCAAAGAACCAAAGAGGGTTGGTAGAGGTATAGGCTCTGGCCTCGGCAAGACCTCTGGCAGAGGTCACAAGGGGCAAAAGGCTCGAGGTACCGGAAAGGTTCACCCGTGGCACGAGGGTGGTCAAACGCCTCTGCACAGAAGATTGCCAAAAGTGGGTTTCAAGAGCTTCGTTCACAAAGATTATGCGGTTGTGAACCTCAGGACTCTCGAAGGGAAGTTTGAATCGGGTGAAGAAGTCACACCGGAGAAACTGATCAAGCTCGGTATAGTGAAGAAGCTCAAAGACGGTGTGAAGATTCTGGGGGACGGTGAGTTGACCAAACCCTTGATCGTGAAGGCCCACGCGTTCAGCGAGACGGCAAAGAAGGCCATCGAAGCGGTCGGGGGAAGGGCAGAGGTGATATGACGTGTGGAAAGCCCTTCGGAACGCGTTCAAGATACCTGAACTACGTGACAGGATAGTTTTCACCATTCTGGCCTTGATCGTCTTCAGGTTGGGTGTCTACATTCCCGTACCAGGCATAAACATCCAAGCATGGGCCGAAGCGTTCAAACGATTCGCTGGAGCGGCAACCGGAGGTATCATAAGTTTCTACGACGTGTTCACCGGCGGAGCCTTGGAGAACTTTTCAATCTTCGCCATGAGCGTCACACCTTACATAAACGCGTCCATAGTCTTGCAGTTGCTCTCTTCCGTCATAACCAAGCTGCGTGACATGCTCAGAGAGGGTGAAGAGGGAAGGAAGAAGTTTGCCAAATACACGCGCAACCTGACGATCGTACTTGGAGCGTTTCAATCCTTCATCGTGTCCTTCAGTCTTGTGAGACAGAGTCCGGATATAGTCGCTTACGGCCTCAATCCCCTTGCATTCGTGATGGTTTCCACCATCTCGATGCTCGCGGGAACGATGTTCCTGTTGTGGTTGGGAGACAGGATCACCGAGAAGGGTATAGGTAACGGCATTTCTATCCTTATCTTCGCGGGTATCGTTGCGAGGTATCCAAGCTATTTCGGAAGAGTGTTACTGGGTAATTTGAACCTGTTCGGCTGGATTTTCTTGATCGCCATAGCCGTGATAACGGTCGCAGGAATCATATACGTTCAGCAAGCAGAGCGTAGGATCACGATACAGTATGCGACGCGTGTCGTTGGGAGACGCGTGTACGGCGGCGCATCCACGTACATCCCAATCAAGGTGAACCAGGGAGGCGTTATACCGATCATATTCGCGAGCGCCATAGTCATGATCCCTGCAGCGATTGCTGAAATGACGGGAGTTCAATGGTTGCGTGCCATCTTTTCACCGGGTAACGCCTTGTACATAATACTTTACGGTCTGTTGGTGTTCTTCTTCACATACTTTTACAGTGTCGTCGTCTTTGATCCGCACGAAGTATCGGAAAATGTGAGAAAATATGGTGGGTTCATACCCGGAATAAGACCCGGCAAACCCACGGAAGAATACATCCAACGCGTTCTGAGCAGGGTCACGTTCCTTGGTGCCGTGTTTCTGGTTGTCATAGCGTTGTTGCCACACTTCGTCGAGGCGGTCACCAGGGTGAACATAGTCATAGGTGGCACATCCACACTGATAGCTGTCGGTGTCGCACTCGACGTGCTACAGCAGATGGAAGCACACATGATCATGAGACACTACGAAGGATTCGTCAAGAAAGGACTGAAGTGAAATGAGGATTGTCCTGCTCGGAGCACCAGGAGCGGGGAAAGGTACCCTTGCAAAAGACTTGGTCGGTTTGTTCAACGTGCCTCACATCTCCACCGGCGACATGTTCAGAGAGGCGGTTGCGTCCGGTTCAGAGCTCGGTAGGCAGGTCCAGAACATACTGAGTTCTGGCAAGCTCGTGCCGGACGAAATAGTGAACAGGCTGGTGAGGGAAAGGATATCCAAGCCTGATTGCAAGGATGGTTTCATCCTCGATGGATATCCCCGCACCGTACAACAGGCTCGCACACTCGATGAGATGTTGACGGCGATGGGTCAAAAACTGGATGCGGTGCTCTATTTGAAAGTGAGCGAGGACGTTGTGGTCGAGCGACTGACGAACAGAAGAGTTTGCCCAAGGTGTGGTAGAATCTATAACTTGTTGTCCATGCCACCGAAGAGTGACGAGATCTGTGACGACTGTGGTACCAAACTGATTCAGCGCGACGATGACAGGGAAGAAGTCGTCAGGAACAGGTTCAAGGTTTACAACGAGATGACGGCTCCTCTGATAGATTACTATAAAAAGAAGGGCACATTGATCGAGATTGACGCCGAGGCGGATCACCAAATCACCGTTCGGAAAACCGTCGAAGCACTGAAAAAGGTGATAACTTGATCAGGGTGAAATCACCGCAGGAGATAGAAAGAATGAGGATCGCCTGCGGAGCCGTGGCGATCGTCCTCAAGGAGATCGAGGCGATCATCGTGGAAGGTACCACGGCTGCAGACGTGGAGGAACTCGTCGAAAAGAGGTTCAAAGAGTTGAAAGTGAAACCGGCCTTCAAGGGTTACAGAGGATACAAGTACGCAACCTGTGTATCGGTCAACGAGGAGATACTGCACGGTGCTCCTCTGAAAAAAAAGGTCTTTAAAAAGGGAGATATCGTCTCAGTGGACGTGGGTGCCATCTACGAAGGTTACTACGGGGATGGAGCAAAGACTTACTGTGTCGGTGAAGTCGACGAAGTAGCAAAGAAACTGGTCGATGCTGCGAGGTTGGCTCTCGAAAATGCCATCCACTTCGCGAAGAAGGGGTACAAGGTTGGGGATCTGTCGTACGCCATTCAGAGCACCGTGGAGGCTGCCGGTTTCAACGTGATCAGGGACTACGTCGGTCACGGCGTGGGAAGACAACTACACGAGGAACCAGAGATACCCAATTACGGCAGACCCGGAACGGGTGTTTCTCTCATTCCGGGGATGACGTTGGCGATAGAAGTGATGGCATGCGAAGGAGATTGGAAAACAATGCTGCTCGACGATGGCTGGACCGTGGTCATGGCCGACGGAAAAAGGAGTGCACATTTCGAACACACAGTGCTCGTACGAGAAGATGGAGCCGAAGTTTTGACGGTTGACGAGGGGTGATCCAATGCCTAAGGAAGATGTGATCAAGATGGAAGGCACCATCGTTGAAGCTCGGAGAAACGCCACGTTCCTCGTTGAACTGGACAATGGTCACAAGGTTCTGGCCCAGATCTCTGGGAGGATGAGGAAGAACTTCATCAAGCTTCTTCCCGGGGACAGGGTCGTTGTGGAACTTTCCATATACGATCTCAGCAAGGGAAGAATCGTTTACAGAAAGAAACTCGACAAGAAGTCAGACGTAGATGAGGAAGAAAGGAGTTGATCGGCCGTGAAAGTTAGATCCTCCGTCAAAAAGAGGTGCGAGTACTGTCAGATCGTGAGGAGAAAGGGCAGAGTGTTGGTGATATGTAAAGCCAACCCGAAACACAATCAGAAGCAAGGTTGAGGAGGGAAACGAATGGCACGCATCATGGGAGTCGAGTTGCCCGCGAACAAGAAATGTTTCGTCGCTCTCACTTACATATACGGCATCGGCAAAACGCGGGCGATGGAGATACTCAAGAACACAGGCGTTGACATGAATAAGCGAGTGAAGGATCTCACCGACGAAGAAGTCAACAAGATAACGAAGTACATCCAGGATCACTTCAAAGTGGAGGGAGAATTGAGGGCTGAGGTGAACAGGAACATCAAGCGCCTGATCGACATAGGTTGCTACAGGGGCGTTCGCCACAGGCTCGGCCTCCCGGTCCGTGGTCAGAGCACCCGTCACAACGCGCGAACGAGGAAAGGTCCAAGACCCAGCAGGATCAAGACCAAGAAGAAGAAGGAACAAGCCGTTTGATCTCGAGGAGGGATGAGGCATGGCAAAAAAATCCGAGAGCAAGAAGAGAAGAAAAGTACTGATCGATCGAGCGATCGTTCACATAAAGTCCACGTTCAACAACACCATCGTAACTCTGACGGACCAAGATGGTGCCGTGCTGACGTGGGCGAGCGGAGGAACGGTCGGCTTCGAGGGAACCAGGAAGGGGACGCCGTACGCTGCACAGCTTGCGGCCGACAAAGTGGCGAAGGAAGCTCTGAGAATGGGTATAAAGAGGGTCGACGTACTGGTCAAGGGACCAGGACCGGGACGAGAAGCGGCGATAAGAACCTTGCAGGCTGCTGGTCTGGAAGTGGACTCGATCAAGGACGTTACTCCAATACCGTTCAACGGTTGCAGACCAAAGAAGAAGAGGAGAGTGTAAGAGGAGGGAAATTGGATGGCCAGATACACAGGACCTGTTTGCCGTCTCTGCAGGCGAGAGGGTATGAAGCTCTATCTGAAGGGTGAAAGGTGTTTCACGGAAAAGTGTGCGTTCGATCGTAGGCCCTTCGCACCAGGAGATCACGGTAGGAACCGGGGTAAGACGTCGCAGTATGCGTTCCAGCTCAGGTCGAAGCAGGTGATGAAGAGAATCTATGGAATCTTGGAACGACAGTTCAGAACTTATTTCGATCGAGCGCTGAGGATGGCTGGCGATACGCGAGAAAACCTCGTTAGACTCGTGGAATCGCGCTTGGACAATGTAGTTTTCAGGATGGGCTTTGCCATCAATCGTAGACAAGCGAGGCAACTTGTCACGCACGGACATTTCTTGGTCAACGGCAAGAGAATCAACATACCTTCTTACTTGCTGAGACCAGGAGACATCGTTGAGGTCAAGGAATCGAGCAGATCGATCGACGTCATAAAGAGATCCGTGGAGCTCGCCAAAGGTAGAACGATCGCACCGTGGATACAAGTAGATTTCGACGCGTACCGTGGAACCTTCGAGAGGGCACCGAAACTCGAAGAGCTCACCGATCTGCCCGTCGATGTTCAGGCGATCGTCGAGCTCTACTCGAGGTGATGTGAATGGAATTCATGATACCCAAGAGGTTGAAGGTGGAAGAAGAGCGATCGGACGCGGATTGTTACTACGCCAGATACGTTTTCTCACCACTCGAGAAGGGTTACGGTATAACCATAGGCAACGCATTGAGGAGGGTGCTCCTGTCGTCCATACCTTCCATAGCCATCGTTGGTTTGAGGTTCATAAAGCCCGAGAGGTACCACGAATTCGATACGCTTCCAGGAGTTAAAGAAGACATCTTGGAGATCATCCTCAACTTGAAGAAAGTCCAATTGAGGGCGGAAGTTCCCGTCAAAGAGAAAGTCAAAATAATGGTTGAAAAGAAGGGACCAGGGTTGTTGTTAGCGGGAGACATAAAAACACCCGCAGGTATCGAAGTGGTGAATCCAGGTTTGAAGATAGCCACTCTGGACGAAGAGGCGGATCTGTTGTTCGAACTTTACGTCCAGGCGGGAAAGGGTTTCGTACCTGCGCAGGAAATAGAGGAGCACCCGGAGATAGGTTCCATACCCATCGATGGGGTGTTTTCGCCGGTTCTCAAGGTGAACTTCAAGGTCGAAAGTGCAAGAGTGGCGAAGCGCACCGACTACGACAAACTTGTGCTCGAGGTTTGGACGAAGAAATCCATCTTTCCACATGAGGCAATGAAGCGTGCGATTGATACCCTTATGAACCACTTCAAGGTCATAGACGAGAGTCTACCGTCCAGCATGGCACCGCTGTCTGCGGAGTTCGTCACCGTGACGGCGCAGGAAGAGACTCCAGTCGAGCAAGTCCCGCACGGCGAGGAAGAATCCATCTATTCGAAGAAGATAGACGAACTCGAACTGTCCATAAGGTCGTTGAACTGTCTGAGACGAGATAAAATCGAGACTATAGGTGACCTTTTGAAGCGCACGGAGGAAGACCTTTTGAAGATCAAGAACTTTGGACCGAAATCTCTCGAAGAGGTTAAGCAAAAACTCATGGAAAAGTTTGGTTTGACGCTCAGGAAGGGAGGATGAACTTGTGAGACACCGAATGGTCAAGAGCAAACTGGGTTCTTACGGTAGCCACAGCCGTGCTCTTATCAAGAATCAACTTCGAGAACTCGTCGAGCATCGAAGCATCGTGACGACACTGACAAAGGCAAAGGTCGTGAAACGCTTCTTCGACAAGCTCATGGCCAAGGCTGTCAAGGCCGCAAACAGCAAGGATAAATCCGAGAGCGTGGCTCTGAGGAGACAGATCAATTGGTATCTGTGCGATAGAAAACTCACGAACAAGCTGGTCGACGAG
>JAPYWY010000073.1 GCA_028276125.1 Pseudothermotoga sp. | reverse complement strand
TTGGTATTGACGAATCCGGTGGGATGGTCTTCAAGCTCGGTACAGACTGGCAGACTTACGAATTCGAATTCATAATGAGGCAGGAAACAGATCCAGCGGCGCGTTTTGAGTTTCAGCTTGGAAGAGCCGTCGGAACGGTGTGGATAGACGACGTGGTCATGGAGGAGGTTGGAGTTGTGGAGGTTTCTGAGCCAGGAGTGAGAAGACGGAAGGTGAAAGAATGGAAGCTCCTTTGGAGTCAGGAATTCGACGAAGATTTCGTAGACGAGACGGTGTGGAACTTTGAAACAGGAAACGGACATGCGAAGGGAATCCCCGGTTGGGGGAACGCTGAGCTTCAGTTTTACACGAACAGGAATGCTTTCATCGAAAACGGATGTTTGGTCATAGAAGCCAGGAAAGAAACTGCTTCGGACGAATATGGCAGCTACGATTACACGTCCGCGAGGATGACGAGCGAAGGAAAATTCGAAATCCAATACGGAAAGATCGAGATAAGAGCGAAGTTGCCAAAAGGACAGGGTATATGGCCGGCGCTGTGGATGCTCGGAAGTAACATAGGAGAAGTTGGATGGCCAACCTGCGGAGAAATCGATATCATGGAAATGCTCGGTCATGACACCAGAACCGTTTATGGAACGGCCCATGGACCGGGTTATTCGGGTGGAGCTTCTATAGGGAACGCTTACAAACTGTCCAAGGATGAGCCTGACTTTTCAGAAGAGTTCCACGTGTTCCATGTTGAATGGGACAAAGACGCGATCGAATGGTATGTGGATGGGAAACTCTACCATGTTCTCACAAAGACCAAACTTGAGGCGCTGGGCCTCAAATGGGTCTTCGATCAACCGTTCTTCTTGATCGTCAACGTGGCGGTCGGTGGCCATTGGCCAGGTTATCCAGACGAAACGACACAGTTCCCGCAGCGCATGTACATAGATTACATAAGAGTTTACGAAGACGTTGGACCAGAAGTGTACGAAGAAGTGAAAGAAATCGAATTGGAGCAAGAGGTACCTGAGGTGACTTTCGAGAAGATCAACAACCCGAGTTTTGACGAGCCCATCGTGAACGATCAGACAAGCAAACCCGACGAATGGTTCATCTGGGAAGCTGGAAGGTATGGAATCAGTGGCGCTCGTGTGGGCGATTACGGAGTGAAAGACGGCTACGCTTACATAGTCGTCGCGAACTCAGGAACTGACACTTGGCACATCCAGTTCAACCAGTGGATCGGTTTGAGGCGTGGAAAGACCTACACCATCTCGTTCAAAGCCAAAGCAAATGTTCCAAGACCGATAAACGTGAAGATCCTTCAAAAGCAAGCTCCTTGGATGAACTACTTTGTGCAAACTGTGAATCTCACAACTGAATGGCAAACATTCACATATTCTTACACACATCCAAAAGATGCGGATGAAGTCGTTCAGATAAGCTTCGAGCTCGGTTTGAACAAGCCCACGACGATCTACTTCGATGAGGTGACAGTGGAGCCCACAAATCGGTGAGATTGAAGTTTCCCCTTCGTCTGGAATCAACAAGTGTCGAAGACACTTTACAAGAAACAAGGGGAGGATGAATTCCTCCCCTTTTTGAAACATCTGGTAGCGGGGGCAGGATTTGAACCTGCGACCTTTGGGTTATGAGCCCAACGAGCTGCCTGGCTGCTCCACCCCGCAACGCCGTTAATCATATTAGCACACAACCGACTAAGTGTCAAGCTTCCTTACATTGCCGAGACTGCTAAAAGCACCTCGTTGATTGCGGCCGATCGCATCTCGAAAACACAGTTCAGATCGTTCATACACATTGGAGGTGTGTTTTCTTGTCATGGTTCACATTCTTGTTTCCTCACCGCAAAGGCAACATACGTATATATATTTATGGGAGCGCTCCTAAGAAAAAACCTCTTGACGAGGGGCATCTCGTAGAAAGCCCTCATTCTAATTCGTCGGAATAAACCACGAATGGGAACGAATTAATCAAGTAAAGAATCAGCGCTCCCAATCGAATAATTTCGGAAAGATTCATCAAAATCGTTGAAGGTTGCAACTCTCAAAGACGAAGCGTCACCATACGAACCGAATTCATCGCTACACACAGTCAGCTTCGAAACACAAGATCATAAAGAAGACCATGCGAACGCAACGAAGCGGCAAGTGACGTGGACTCAAATCAACAAGTCATTTCGATTCCACGCAAGTGCCCTCACCAAGTTCTGAACGTCCTGAGCCCCCGCAAGGGGGCTTTCGTTTTTTGTTCTCATCGACTGAGCCTGTCACTTTCTTGCTCTTTCAACTTGAGCTTCAAAAAATGTTAAGAAGCTAAAGGTATTATCATTGCTGTGTTTTCGTTGTGCACTTCTACCTGTGGGAGGGAGAAAACATGGAGAAGCTCTTTCGTTTGAAAGAGCAAGGTACGAGTGTTCGTCGTGAGATCATCGCAGGAATCACAACGTTTCTCACCATGGCCTACATCGTGTTCGTGAACCCCTCGATCCTCATCAACGTGATACCTGGAGCAATTCCTGGTAGCAGTCTGTACACGCAGTTCTTCGGAGCCTTCATGGTCGCCACCATCATGGGCAGCTTCATCGCAACCATGATTATGGGACTCTACGCGAACTATCCATTCGCACTCGCGCCAGGCATGGGTCTGAACGCGTACTTCGCCTTCACGGTGTGCCTGAAGATGGGTATCGACTGGCGAGTTGCGCTCGCGGCAGTGTTCGTGGAGGGCATAATCTTCATCGTTCTGACGATCACAGGAGTAAGGAGCTTCGTCGTCAAAGCGATACCTGCTTCTGTGAAACTCGCAACGGGTGCGGGCATTGGATTGTTCATCGCGTTCATAGGTTTGAAAAGTGCCGGGATCGTCGTGAGCGATCCTGCGACCTTCGTGAGCCTGGGCCATCTGAACGATCCAAACGTCTTGGTGGCGATAATAGGGTTCTTCATCATAGCCGCACTGTTCGCCATGAAGGTGCCTGGCGCCATCATGATAGGGATCTTGGCCAGCACGCTCATAGGTGCGTTGCCAGCTTTTGGTGTGACGAAGTATCAGGGGATCGTTGGCAAGATACCGAGCATTGCACCTACGTTCATGAAGATGGACTTCAACCTTCAGGCGTTCGGGAGCGCCACGTTCTGGATGGTCGTGTTCACGTTCTTCTTCGTGGACTTCTTCGACACGGTGGGAACCTTGACGGGGCTGGCGGAAGCGACGGGCTTCACGAAGAACGGTGAATTTCCGAGGGCATCGAGGGCGTACCTTGCTGATGCGGTTGGGACTTCGGTGGGTGCGATGTTCGGAACTTCCACGGTCACCACTTACATAGAGAGCAGTGCGGGAGTAGCCGAGGGTGGTAGGACCGGCTTGACCGCTGTGACGGTCGCCGTTCTGATGTTGTTGATGCTCTTCTTCTCACCTTTGGCGATGACCGTTCCCGCCGCAGCGACGGCTCCCGCTTTGATATTCGTCGGTGTGCTCATGATGAAAAGCTTAAAGAAGGTCGATTGGGACGATGTGACAGAAGCGATTCCTGCGTTCATAACCTTGCTCATGATGCCGTTGACCTATTCCATCGCCAACGGTATAGCACTCGGCATCGTCACCTATCCCATCGTCAAGTTGCTCTCGAAGAAGGGAAAGCAGGTACATTGGTTCACGTGGATCCTTGCGATTCTGTTCGTTCTATATCTGGTGCTGTTGAGAGAGTGAAGAAAAAGCGGGCCGAAAGGCCCGCTTTCATTTCAACGCGAGCCTTCGCTCGGATTTGCCTGTCAGATAAGCCACCACGATCTCGTTGAGCTTGGGATACCTTCCAACATCGCTGTTTGTCTTCACGAGCACGTTCTGACCCACCAAACCAACGACTTCTCCTTCTTGTAGGCTTTCCCCTTTCTCGATGATCCTATGTTTCTCTTTAGCTTCATCTATGGAGTCTGTGTAGATGATCCTTCCTTCTTTGATGATCGCCAGATGTGTTGCGTACTCTTCAAGTTCGAAGATCTCGTGTGAAGAGACTATAGCCGACCTTTCCCCGTCCACGTACTCCTTCAGCAGAGACATCACTTCCAACCTCACCGTGGGGTCCAAGTGCTGTGTTGGTTCGTCGAGGATCAGTAGATCCGCCTGGCTGCAGATACACAAGCCAAGCAAGAAGAGTGTCTTCATGCCTATGGAGTAAGATTCGACCTTCTCTGACAGATCGAACCCGTAACGAGCGACGAAGTTCGAGAAGATCGAATCGTCCCATTTGGGATAAAGGCTTGCCCACAGTTGCGCGTAGTCCTCACCACTGAAGTTTCTGAAAACAATTCTTTCTTCAGGCACGACGGCGATTCTTTGCTTCACAGCGTGTGAGGTGACATGCTCGAACCTCTCACCGAACAAAGTGATTGAACCAGCGTCTGGCTTCAACACCCCCGTGATGCAACGAATTGTTGTGGTCTTTCCTGCACCGTTCGGGCCAACTAGTGCCAGGATGCTTCCAGCCTCCACTGAAAAAGAAACATCGCTGAGTATTTGTTTACCCGAGAAATTCTTCCTGAGATGCTCCACTCGAATCATCTTTCACCACTCCTTGTCGTGAACAACCTGTAAGAAGCGTAGGTGAGTACCGCTGCGAACACAGCTGAGGCTAACATACTCTCCTGTCTCAACGGGCTTATGAACTTGTATGGGTTGAAACTGGCTGACAGTTTTGCCGAACCAATCGAACCCATGACGATATCGAAGAGAAGGAATAAGAACGCAGCACCAAAGGGATCGAATCCCACGCTCACGGCAGACAACACGATGCTCAGATAAGCCCAGAGAAAGACCAGCGATTTGAGCAACGTGAGCCAGATTCCAACGGTTTTCCCAGCGAAAGGTAGACCAACGAAGAACGTTATGCAGATCATGAGCGAGAGAAAGGCGTATTCAAACCAGAAGATCTGCTTGCGTGTCAAAGGAAGGTAGAGCAAGAGATCCAACCTTTTTTGTCTCACGTCACTGGCGATGGAGAAGAGTATCAGGAAGAAAGTGCCGAACACTTTTGTTCCATAGTTGGGTATCATCATGACGACGAAGAAGAACACCATGCTCGGGAACTTTTCAAGAAGTTGTTTTTTCATGTAAGCCTCAAATCCTTTCATTCTTCCACACCTCCTCAACGAGGACCAAAGTTGTGTACAGATCGAACTGTTTTGATTTCAACTTCGATACCAGCTGTTTGATCGCGGCAACCACCTCAGCATCGATGCTCAGTTCTTTCACCACGAAGTATCCGATGCCTTGCTCCGACGCAATGAGGCCTTCCGCTTTCAGCCTTTCGAGAGCTTTGAGTATCGTGTTTATGTTCACGTCGAAGATCGTTTCGAGTTCCCGGACCGTCGGAAGCTGTTGACCCGCTTTCAAATTGCCGAGCAAGATTTCCGCCTTGATCTGGTTGATTATCTGCAGGTACGCAGGTACACCGCTGTGTTTGTCGATCTTCCGCAACATTTCTATCACTCGCTTCGAATCCTCACGTTTGAACTCTGCAACTGCAACTTGTTTCCTATCTCGTTTCGCACAGTCACTGTACCACCCGCACCATTGAGAACAAGTTTGGTGGGCGATGTACCCGTCACGTCGATAGTCCCATTTATGCCCACAGCATCCACGAACACTGACTCACAGTTGTTCAGCTCGATCTTCAGATTCGTTCCCGTCCCATCGATCTTCGTTCGTGCGAAAGAGAATTTGCCATTCAGGTTCACACCCGTTCCATCCACTATCAAGTTCTCACCCGAGAAGTTCCCACTCATGTTCACACCTGTTCCATCGACGAAAAACCGCGTGCTTACTAAATTACCACTCACGTTCACACCTGTTGCTCTCAGTTCGAGCTCCTCGAGCGATCCCTCACCCTTCAACGAGATTGAGGTTGCACTGAGTTGGAGAGTCTTCAGTCCATCCGTCCCGATCCTCAAGATGTACTTTTTCGAGCTAACTCCACCAGAGATCACCAACCGATCTTGAAGGCTTCTCACCTTCAACTCCGAGGGATACTCGATCGATCTACCCTCGACGAGGGACACTTCCAAGCTTCCATCGATCGAGATCGAGATTGACGGTTCAATCTGAATCGTTGCTGTCGGCTTGCTCTCGGTTTGAATCGATGCGTACGGCCACACGTTCAAGTTTTCGAGCGCCTGAAAGATAACCCTCGAGTACAGATTCACCGTCATGGGCACGAGAAAGATGACGATCGACAACACGACGAGCCCAGCGATGCGCTTGATGTAGGGTTTCATCGAAAGTGCGAGGATCACGATCGAGGCTAAGGCAACGATGAATTTGAAAGGTGAAAAGGGTGTCAACCAACCAACTACACCGAGTGCCGCGATGATTATGAGTGTTCCCAAGAGCTTGAATTGCGCGATGGAAAACATCCTGTCACCTCCGTTGTCATATTGTTCTATAGATATAGAACACTAAAACTCTGACATTGACGTTTCCTTTCTGTATCTATTCTGTATCGCGACGCCTGCTTGAAGAGTCTTGAACAAACCCAATGTGTGTGGTAATATTATTTACGACGGCGCGCCGAGGTGGCGGAAATGGCAGACGCGCATGACTCAGGATCATGTGGGTTTCAACCCGTGCGGGTTCAAGTCCCGCCCTCGGCACCAGAAGGCCGGGTCCACCGGCCTTAAATTTTGTTTGGAGGTTCGTTCTTGGAAAAGGTAGAAACCTTCGGCTTACCAATCACTATAGGAACTTTCAGCGAGATGCTTGAACAGATCCAGAACAGAATACTCCAGAAGCAAAAGACCTTCGTTGTCACTGCGAACGCAACCATCATCGTGACGGCCATAGAGAAGCCAGAATATAGGAGGATCGTTCAGAGCGCCGATTTGGTCCTACCAGATGGTTTTGGTGTCGTCATGGCGATAAGAAGGTTCCACAAAAAAAGTTCCGAGCGCGTCACCGGTATAGACATGATGCTTGAACTCTGCAAGTTCGCGGCAAAACAAGGATTGAGGGTCTTCTTGCTTGGAAGCAGACAAGAAGTCGTTGAAAAAGCTGCAAAGAACCTCGAAAGGACCTACGGGAACATAGTTGCTGGCTACCATCACGGTTACTTCGACGGCGAAGGGCCCATCGAACTCATCTCTTCTTCGAAAGCTGAGCTGTTGTTTGTGGGGATGGGTGTCCCAAAGCAAGAGATATGGATCGGAAAACACTTCAACAAGATTCCCGCCGTGCTCGCAATGGGCGTCGGTGGTTCGTTCGATGTGATATCAGGTTACAAGAAGAGGGCTCCAAAGATCGTTCAGAACCTCAAGCTTGAATGGCTGTACAGATACCTCCAATCCCCACTCCAGAAAAAGAACGTGCCGAAAGATGTGACCAAGTTGCTCTGGTACATCCTCAAACCTCCGCGCGAACTTTGAGCAAGAGCATGACGAGAACACTCGCGAGCTGGAGTGACAGAGACAGTATAACCATGATTATGAGCCAATTTTGGTACAGAAGTCCCATGACGAAACTTCCCGCAAACCAAGAGATACCGAACACAGAGTTCAGCAGGCCGTAAGCGAAACCCCTTCTCTCGGGTGGTATCATCTTCGCTATCACGGCTTT
>JAPYWY010000052.1 GCA_028276125.1 Pseudothermotoga sp. | reverse complement strand
TTCCTCTATCGAGACGATCCTGTGATTCTCCATCTGGACTATCCCGTACTTGGTCAGATCGTACGTTTCGTCAAGGTACTTGACCAAGAGCGTGATGTCGGCACCAGTCGAGAAATGGAAATTGAACACTTGTGTGAAGTCGATCTTGTAGACGTGATCACCCGAGCCGATGAGCACATAGTCTTCCTCTCCGCGCCTCAGGATGGTCATGTTTTGGAAGATGGCATCGGCCGTGCCCTTGTACCAGTACGAACCTTCCGCGCTCACGTACGGCTGGAGGATGAACAAGCCTCCGTTCTTTCTGTCCAAATCCCACTCCTTGCCGGACCCGAGGTGGTCCATGAGGCTTCTGGGGTTGTACTGTGTGAGCACACCAACTTTTCTTATGCCCGCGTTCACCATGTTGCTCAACGTGAAGTCGATGGCTCGGTACTTTCCGAAGACTGGAAGGGCCGCACTCGCACGTTTCGACACCAGGGGCCCGAGCGATTCGCTGTGACCGCCCGCCAGAATCAAGCCAAGGATCCTCAAAATCATCCCTCCGCGATTATTCTACCACCACGATGCTACAATCATTGAGGAGGAAACGATATGTGGTATCCGGGTCACATGGCCAAAGCTTCGAGACAGCTTTCCAAGCTCATCAGATTGGTCGACGGGGTCATAGAGCTTTTGGATGCGCGTGCGCCTTTGGCGAGTCGATCTTACAGCAAAGCGTCCTTCGGCGCGAAGAAGAGGCTGATCTTCCTTGGCAAATCGGACATCGCGGATGCGAAGACCACCGAACTTTGGAAGGAACATTTTCAAAGCGAGGGCGAGAACGTCTTCGTCTTCGACAAAGATACGGACAGAAAAAAAGTCATAGATTTCCTTGCCAAGCACACCGACAAAGGTTCCCTCTTGGTCGTTGTGGGTGTGCCAAACGTGGGAAAGTCCACCCTGATAAACAAGTTGAAGGGCAAGCGATCCGCACAGGTCGGTGCCACGCCGGGTATCACCAGATCCCTACAGTGGTTCTCGGTCGAAGGCCTGTTCAGGGTTTTAGACACACCTGGTCTGTTACTACCAGAACTCTGGAGCGTTGAACTCGGTGCGAAGCTTTTGCTGATAGGCAGTTTGAGTGTTGAAATGGTGGACGAGAAAACCATGCAACAGGCTTATCAGATATACGCTCGTTTCGCAAGTCTCGAAGAACAGGACCTCAACGCGTTTTTAGAGAAGTACGCACTGAAGAAGGGAATGCTGTCCAAAGGTGGCACACCGGATCTTGAGAGGGCGCGCGTGAACTTCTTCAACTGGATCGCACAGGGGAAGCTTGGAAGAGTCAGCTTCGAAACTCCACAGGAGGTGGATCAAGATAAAGGCGATAGTGTATCTTCCGCTCAAAGCTGAGAAGGCAAAGCAGTTGAACCTTCCTTTAAAATTGCCGGTGCTGGCCGAAGATCTGGCTTTGATAGCAGATCAAGACAGGATTCCACTGGATGTGATCGTCCGCGGACTCGAGGCGGAATATTCCGTCTCAAAAGATCCGTACTATCGATCGTACTTGGTCTATTTCTACTACGAGAAGGTGAAGACCGCGTTGAACATGGACGATCTCGAGACGGCGAACGATTTCGTCGAGAGGGCGGGCAAGATAGAGAAAGATTACCGCTACGACTTCTTCAAAGGGCTCATCTACGTCAAGAAGCAAGAATACGAGCTGGCCGAGATCTGTCTCAGATCCTGTGTTTCGAGAAATCCGAACTTTTCGTTGGCCCATTACGAACTCGGCAACATCCTGCGTGCGAAAAAGGAGTTCGAAGACGCCATAGAAGAGTACCAGAAGGCCTTCGAGCTCGATCAGAAATTTCTCCTTCCGATAGTTCGAATAGGCGATTGTTATTTCGAGATGGGTGAAGTGAGGATCGCGTGCGACTTTTACCAAGTTGCCGCGCAGAAGGATCCAAACTTTCACCTTGCCCACGCTCGTTTGGGCGTGGCGTGCAACATGCTGCAGAAGTACGACAGGGCCGAGAGAGCTTTGAAGAGAGCTTTGGAACTGAACAGCGAGGATTTCGAAAGTGCCTTCAACCTCACTCACACGCTCTCGCGACTCGGAAAGCACTTCGAGGTGCTACAGATTTTCAGAAGACTGCTTGAGAAGAATCTACAAGATCCTGTGCTCTTGAACGAGTATGCGCTGTGCCTTCGAAGACTCGGTTTTTACGAAGAAGCGAAGGTCCAAATAGACAGAGCGAGTGAATTGAGCAACGACGCTTTCATCCTCTACAACAAAGCACTGCTCACCCTGTTTGTCAACAAGAGGGAAGGAATCGAGTTGCTCAAGAAGGTGCCCGAGCAGTTTCAAAACAAGGCCTTTGAACTGATAGATTTCTTGAACTCTTGGAAGGGTCCGTTGCAATTTTCACGTTGCATTGAGGAACTGGTTTTCAAGATCAAAAAGTGCATCGTTCGAGGTGAACTGGACCTTCAGAGGCTCACCTTCGTTCTACCACAAAACGAGAGGACGAACTTGGTAAGAGAAGGTTTCTTACCCATGCAGGACGAACAGATCGACGACGCGAGCTGGATGAAATTTTTGCTCGCCGTCGCTGTATCGAGCAGCGAAGATCCCGTTCAAATGGAAAAAAACGTCACGAAAGCAGTTGTCGCGTTCTGCCCAAGTGGTATCATGTTGGCTGCCGCGATAGCCTTGATCCGATTGTTGATGCACGCGAAAGTCCATGGGGGGTTCGATCTGGAGTCTTACGTGAACGACGTTGTCTTCGATCTTCAAGAATACCACTGGGAGTTCGCAAGGAAAGTTTCGCAGATCCACGATGAAACCTTTTCTTTGGATGATGTTGAGAACAAAACCTTCTCATCGGCGAGTGAACTGTTTTTGATGTTGCTCCAAGTTCTATCTGTGAACCCAACGGTTGAAGATTTGACGGCGATGAAGGATGAAAACTTGAAGTGTCTCTGTAAGAACGCTCTGGAGGTGATGGGATGTACGACAGACAACAGATCCTGAGTGAGCTCGTTCAAAGTGCGAGCAGCAAGATCGTTCTTTTGGTGATGGATGGTATAGGAGATGCACCTGGAGAAAGGGGCAAGACACCGCTCCAAGTTGCCAAGAAGCCCAACCTTGACTGGGTGGCGAAAGAGTCCGACCTCGGTCAGACGATCCCCGTGATGCACGGTGTCACACCGGGTAGCGGTCCTGGGCATTTGGCGCTGTTTGGCTACGATCCTGTGAAGTACCAGATCGGTCGCGGCATACTCGAAGCGCTCGGTTCGGACGTTCCTGTGGGTGAAAAGGACGTGGTGGCGAGGGCCAACTTCGCGACGATCGAGAACGGTATCGTCGTCGATCGCAGGGCAGCTAGGCCTTCCACGGAGGAGTGCGCCAAGGTCGTTGAAAAACTCGCCAAGGCGATCCAATCGATCGAGGACGTGAAGGTGTCGTTCTATCCAGGTAAAGAGCACAGGTTCGTGGTGAAGCTCACAGGTGAAGATTTGGACGACAGATTGACCGACGCCGATCCACAGAAGGAAGGCAAAGCTTTCGTTTACACACAAGCCTTGGTGGTCGAGGCGGAAAGAACGGCACGCATCGTCAACAAGTTGCTCGACGAAATGAGAAAGGTGCTATCTGATGAACCGAAAATGAACTGTGCCCTCATGAGGGGGTTCTCGAAGTATCCGAAACTTCCGCAGTTCCCAGCAGTCTACAAACTCAGAGCCGCAGCGATAGCGACTTATCCCATGTACAGAGGCATAGCGAAGCTCATCGGAATGGAGATCGTTCGAACGGGCGACACCATCAGGGAAGAGTTTGAAACAGTGAAGAATGTATGGAAGGATTACGACTTCTTCTACGTGCATGTGAAGAAGACCGATTCTTACGGAGAAGACGGTAACTTCGATGCGAAGGTTCACATCATAGAAGAGGTCGACGAAGCCTTACCCATTTTGCTCGATCTTCAACCCGACGTGCTCGTAGTCACGGGTGACCACTCAACGCCGACGATTCTGAAGGCGCACAGCTGGCATCCCGTTCCTCTGATGATCCATTCGAGGTACGCAAGGAAGGGCTTGAGCAAGGCCTTCGATGAGTTCGAGTGTGCGAGGGGAACTCTGGGAACCATCTACGCGATCGATGTGATGGGATTGGCGCTCGCGCACGCTCTGAGGCTTGAAAAGTTCGGCGCATGAAGTTTTTCTGGCTCACGGCCTTCTGTGGTCTTTCGGCTGGGGTGATCCTTTCCCCAGCCTTTCCTTTGACTTCAATTGTACTGCTGCTTCTGTTGTTCAGAAAGAAATCTCTCGCACTCTTTTCGATCTTTTTCTTTCTTGGAAGTCTTCTCGCCACGATCCACGCACTCAACGGAACTTATGAAATCGTGGGGTACGCAACTATCGAAAGATCGAACTACGTGATCGCCACGAACGTCGAGTTCTTCTCGAACGGAGAATGGAGAAGTATTTTTCACAACGTCAAGCTCTACAGCAAAGAAACTCGAGCAGGTGAGACTTTCTACGCCTTTGGAAAGATCAATTTCCATTTTGCGTACCCACCTTTGACCATGAGCCCCAACTTCGTCGCCGGAACACAGTATGGTAACAGAGGCTTTGAGAAGATCCGTTCGAAACTCTTCAAGTTCAAGCAAAGAGTCGTCGAATTCTTCCAAGACAACGCACCTGACTTTTCGGAGCTCTTTTCCACACTCGTCTTTTCAGATCCATCCTTCGACGCGTCTCAGGCGGAGAAGGTGAGAAAGAGTGGCCTTGCACACCTGTTCGCAGTCTCTGGACTGCACGTTGGAATCGTCTACGTCTTGTTCGACGTTTTCATTTCTCTCTTCAGCCACAGTCTCTTTGTGAGAAGACCTCTTTCGGTTCTGTTCACGCTCATGTTCGCAGCCATGACGGGACCTTCACCTTCAGCGCTGAGAGCCGCCCTGATGCTCGCCGTGTGGAACTTCTTCAAACTGATCGATTATCCCATCGAACCACTCAACGTGCTCGGTTTCGTTGCCACGCTGAATCTACTGTTCGAACCTTACATCCTCTTGTCTCCATCCTTTCTCATGAGCTATTCAGCCGCGACAACACTCGTTGCAGCACAAGATTGGTTGAAGAATCACAAAGGAATCATCGCCAACTTTTTGGTCTCCCTCTTCGCCTTTTTGGGCGTGGCACCGTTCCTGCTGCTCTTCTCGACAATGAACGTCCTTGCTCCGTTGATCAGCGTCCCTGCGGTTTTGCTTGCAACACCACTGCTGTGGGCGAGCGTTTTGATCATGTTCCTTCTCACGGTGAACCTTTATGGCGCCGCAGCCATCTTGGTCCGCGGCGCCACACCTTTAGCTTGGGCGATGCAGAAGTTGATCGATCTATTGTCTCACTCTTTGAACATGCCTGGAAGCTTCTTGGCCTACTTGCTTTCGTCAGCGCTACTTTTGCTTCTGCTCTGGCACTTTGGGCAGAGTCCGAAGAACTTCACATCGTAGTCCGTCACGATGTAGCCTGTTTGCTTTTCCACGTTCTTGACCAATTGCGTGACGATTTGCTCGTCTATCTCCAAAAGCTCACCACAGCTTTTGCATATCACGTGCTGATGAACCGTCTCGGCATCCGGTGCGGCAAGTTCATAGCGGTAGACTCCCTCGCCGAACTCAAGCCTTCTCAGAAATCCAAGCTTGCTCAACAGTTCCACGGTCCTGTACACGGTCGCCTTGCTTATTCTGTACCTCTTCTCCAAGAGCTTTCTGTAGACATCCTCCGCACCGAGATGTCTCTCGCTGGACTCTGCAAAGACCTTCAACACGATCTCTCTCTGGGCGGTCATTCTGTACTTTCTCGATCTCAGTTCTTTTCTGAGAGACTCGTAGAGCATGCTTTACCTCCCTTCACGCGTTCATGACGGGCTTTATGTCTATCTTCCAGCCGGTCACCTTCACCGCCAGCCTCGCGTTCTGACCACCCTTGCCTATGGCCAAAGACAGCTGCGTTGGTGGTACCAAGACCCTGGCTGCCTTCCTTTCGGCGTCGAGTATCTCAACACTCACGACCGAGGCTGGAGCGAGCGCGTTCGCTATGAGTTGCTTTGGATCTTCGGTCCATTTGAAGATGTCAACCTTTTCACCTTTCAGTTCCCTCAAGATCGATGATATCCTGCTACCACCCTCACCTATGCACGCACCCACGGGATCCACCTGTGGATTGGTCGAGACAACACCGATCTTCGTCCTCACTCCTGGCTCTCGCGCGATCGCCTTCACCTGCACGACCCCATTCTCCACTTCCGGCACCTCGAGTTTGAGAAGACCGACCACGAACTCTGGAACGGACCTGCTCACCAAGATCTTTGGACCCTTCTTGTCTTTCAGCACGTCCACCACGTAGACCTTTATCAGATCACCGGGCTTTATGGTTTCTCCGGGGATCCAGTCCCTCTTCATCAGCCTCGTCTCTATTTTTCCCACTCTGATGTCCGCCCAATCGGCCGTGACGCGAATCACTTCGCACGTTGTTACGGAACCAGCAAGTTCAGAGTAGTGCTCGTACTGTCTTTCCTTCTCGAGTTCCCTGATCCTCTGTATGAGCACCTGCTTGGCAGTCTGCGCTGCGATCCTTCCGAATTCCTTGACGCTTATTTTTTTGTAGATTTTTTTCCCGATGTCAGCGAGCGGATCGATCTTGCGCGCATCCTGTAAGCTGATCTGCGTCAGCTCGTCGGTCACGTTTTCCACCACATCGAAAACTTGGTAGAGCTGAATGTCACCCGTCATTCTGTCTATCTTCACTTCGACGTTCTTGCTCGTCCCAAAGTTCTTCTTGTACGCGCTAACTAACGCCCTCTCAAGGATCTCTATGATCTCGTCTTTCGAGATACCTTTTTCTTCCTCCAACTGTTCCAACGCTTCAAGAAGGTTCAGATTCATGCTGACCACCTCCTAAAATTCTATTTCGAGACGACTGCGTTTCACATCTTCTGGCTTGAAAACGACCTTCTCGCCGAGAACATCGAGAACGATCTGGCTTTCTTCCGCACTCTCGATCCTCCCAACGTGCACCTGACCGTTCATTAGCCAGAACTTGGCAAGTTTTCCGATAAACCTCTTGTAATCGTTCAAACCACGAAGTGGCCTGTCCAACCCAGGCGAAGAGACTTCGAGCACGTAGCTGTGTGGTATGGGATCTTCTTGGTCCAGATAGTTCGACACCTTCATCGAAACGTTCTCGCACTGGGCTATACTCACGTAACCATTGGGATTGTCGATGGTGATTCTAAGCACCCACCGACCCCGTTCTTTCTTGAACGAGATGTCGAACAGCTCCAAACCCATGTTCAGCAAGATCTTCTCCACCTCGGCCTTTATACCTTCCAACACATCCTCCATCACGATGCCTCCCTACTACTGAAAAACCGGGACTTCTGTCCCGGTACCTGGCGGAGAGGGTGGGATTTGAACCCACGGGTGGCTTTTGACCACCACACGCTCTCCAGGCGTGCGCCTTAGTCCACTCGGCCACCTCTCCAACTGCTTTTTCACTTGTATTTATACCACATCGTGGACGGGTCTGTCCAACTTTTAATTAGGCACAATTCGTCTCTTCGAGGGATGTATAATACAAGTATGCGAACACATTCAGCAATCAATCCAATCGAGCTAAGGAGGATGATTGATGAGAGCTTTCAAGAATAGAGAATCTCATTCCGATCGAACAACGAATCCTCCCAAGCTGGAAGTCTATCTCAGAAAGCGCATCAGCAAGATCGTTTTTCTGTCCACAGCGTTGGTATCCTTAGTACTTTTCTTGATCATGTTCCTTCTCGTCTCTCGCATCGTTCAAGACCAACAGTTCGTGCGGATCATTGAACTGGAAAGAAACTGGGCGAACGCCGTGGAATCCTTCGGAAAGCTTCTGAACGTCCTTTCCGAACAAACCGAAATCTTCAAAAACGAAGAGTGTGTTCTGAATTTGCTCGAACAAATCTACGAACATTATCATCCTTTGGTCGCCTACCCATCGTTTGGTCGATCTGATGGAAGGATGTTCTCTTATCCACAGTACGACTATGAACCAGATTACGATCCGAGAAAGAGGCCTTGGTACCAAGCGGCGGTGCAAAATCCTGAAAGCTACGTGTTGGTGAAGCCCTTCATACATGCTTTTCTCAAAGAACCCACCACCGCCATAGCCAAGGCTGTGTACGATGAAGATGGAGCCTTGCTCGGTGCGCTTGTACTCGATATCGTTGCAAGCCGAGTGGCTGAGGTGCTGCTCGTCGATCGTTCTTACATCGTCGACGAGACTGGCCAGATTCTGGCAAAGAAAGGGACGTTGAAGACCATTTCTCATGTCGGATCAGTTGGATCAGAAAAGATCGCGTCTGGCAGGGTTGGTCTTACGAACTACGCTGTGAAGCCTTCCATAGCGGGAACTTACGTAGTCGTAGAAGATTCTTTGCTTGACCAAATCTTGATCGCGCTGATACCTTCTTTGAGCGTCCTGTCAACCGTTTTCATCGTGAACCTGTTCGCAGTTCGAGGATTGAGAAAAACACTGGAAAAAGTTGTAGTCCAGCCCATGGAAAACATCGTCGAGGCTACGAGGAACTATCTTTCAGGAAGAGGTTTCGAGATCGAAGAGATCGAAGAACCGACGTACGAAACGAAGATACTCACAAGTGAGCTTTCTGACATGGTGATGATCATAGAATCACAGATACAAGAACTCAAGGCAAGCTACGATCAACTCGAAGCGTCACAGAGGGAGATCGAAGAAGCGTACGAAAGCTTGAGATTGAAAGAAGAGGAAACAAGGTACGCCTACAATTTGCTTTCAGAGAGGCTCGGTTCATTGATCGAGAGC
>JAPYWY010000219.1 GCA_028276125.1 Pseudothermotoga sp. | reverse complement strand
CCGCTGTTGCGACTCCACTTGGTTGTCTCTATCCCATCGACAACCAACCTGCCCGTGTGTTTCAGAAACGTTCGATTCCGCCCTGTGTTAACTCCCGTTTCTCATACGAACATTCTCGTGCGCCTCTTGTATTCAACGAACTGCTCACCGAACTCTTCAAGCAGTTTCTTTTCTTCTACCACCGCTCGGTACACGAAAGCCAGAGTCGGTAGCATTGAAATGTATATCGACGAAGGTATGTGTTGAAAAACGATTGCCAAGCCAACAAAAGCAATTATTTCACCCGTGTAGCTGGGATGACGTATTTTTCTGTACAGGCCTTTCTGTACGATCCTCTTCTCGGCGTTAACAGCGATGTCGGCCACGAAGTACTGACCCAGCGTCAAGATTGCGATGAGTCTAACGACAATACCCAAGATCACGACAACAGTGCCGACCGATTGAAAAATTCCAAATTCTCTCGAACGCCAAGTCGATCTGAAGCTTTCTGGAGCGATTGCCAGGAGCACGCCGAGGAATATGAGCACGATCACGACGAATTTGCTCCTCTTGTCCAACATCTTGGCGTAAGAGTTCTTTCTGAGAACGAGCACATAGAAATCCATAGTCCACCAGAAGAACACCGTGGTCCAGAAAATGTACTTCATTTTGTGATCACCTCCGCAAAACTCTCATTTACTCACACCGAGGATTTGCTTCGCTGTTTTCACGTTCTCCTCGTGTTGCTTTTCGAAGAGGGGATGTGCTCCCATTTCGATGACTTTTCTGAGTAGTTCTTCGCCTTTCTTTCTGTTACCCAATTTCAAATAGAGTTGAGCCCAGTACAAATACAAACCAGAATAGTTTGGAATGTACTTCTCAGCCTCTCTGAAGCTTTCCTCGGCTTTCTTGTAATCGTTGAAAGGCCATGGGGGGTTCATGTATCTAATTCCTCTTGCCATGTAAGCCATGCCCCTGTAAGTGTCATCTTGGAGATTTTTCAACGCTCTTTCGATGTACACATCGAAATTGTTCATCAGACTCAATTTTTGGAATACCCCGACGAAGTCTATCAATGCAGCCGAGGCCAACGCCGCCACGTAGTTAGCCCTTCCGTTACCAAGGTCGTCTTTAAAAACATCCTCGACGATGTGAAGTGCTGTGTTGAAGAATCTCTCTTTCTCTTTTCCATCTAAGAGGAGTTGACCATATTCGAAGTAGCATTCAGCCAGCAATACTCTCAAGTTCAGCAGCTGATCGTTCTCCGAACGGCTCCCGATAGACTCCTCTATCTCATCTATGAGAGATCGCACACTCACCAGATGCTTTTGTGAGCGAGCGATGAGGAATCTCTCGTTCAGTATCTGGTAGTTCACAAGATTCTTCTTAGTCTCACCGAAAAATTGCGTCAGGACAAGAAACAGCAGAAGAATCATCAAGTTCTTCTTTGACACCGTCATCTTTTTCGCCTCCTATTCGACGACGAACGATGTGAACATCATCCAACCTAATAAATGGCTTCCTGCATAACTCATGCAAGACTTCTCACTGAATTGTGGATGATCAATCACGATGATCTTCGCGAACGCAAGGCACAAATTACGAGTCGTTCCTCTGTGAATTCCTTGGAAAATTGAAATAGATCAACTTCTCATGTCGTTACAATATTATCACTCCGGCCAGTCCTTGAGTGAGAGCCGACGCGAGGCGGCAAGAGGTTGTCAGACGATGTTTTCACAGTTGTCGCTGACGTGCTTGCATTCGGTCTGACAATTCCCCCCTGCCCTTCAACGTTGAACAGTTCGGTACGGGCAAGTCCCTGATGGGTTTGCTTGGAAAAATTTCCAGCGAGCTCGTCACGAAAGAACTTCGTTTTGAGTGTTTGAAGGTACGCTTTTCTTTCTGATCAGGCTTGATTTGGCTCATTCCGTCAGATTCTTCATGGTATCACAGGTGCAGCGTACGGACTAAGTTTGCCACTCGGTGTTCATCGTGCTCGTTGTGTTGTGGTGACCTCGCCAGATGTCATTCTGTTAACTCATAACGAAAGAAGTAGAAAGAACGAGAAAACGTGAGGTTAAAAGAGAATAGCACCCAAGAATACGTTTCTTACTCGTAGTACAGCCGTCGTTAGCGCAAACGAAGCTTGACGATCACATTAGATCATAATATGATCTTACTTAGATCGTAATAGATCGAAGGTGATCGAATGAAACACGTTCGGCTCCAGAAAATCCTATCTCTCTTGAAGGTCAATGGTTTCGGCACAGTTGAAGAGCTGGCTAAAGAAGTTGGCGCATCGGTCATAACGGTCAGAAGAGACCTCAGCTTACTCGAAAAGCAAGGTTTGGTAGTTCGAAAACGTGGAGGGGCCTTGCTCAAGAACTTACAAGGGGATGTTCCGTTCTTTGAAAAACTCGAACAAAACAAACCACAGAAAATCGCAATAGCAAAGGAAGCAGCGAAACTCCTCAAAAACGGTCAAACTGTCTTTGCCACCGGTGGCAGCACTGTCTATTACACTATTCAGGCCATTTCAGACCTTCCGCTGGCTGAACTCACGATTCTCACGAACTCCATAACCACAGCGTGGGCCGTTGTGAACCTTCCAAAAAGACTGACCCTGATCCACACGGGTGGAACTGTCAGAGAAAACTCCTTCGAGTGCATAGGTTCTCATGCGAAAAGCTTGGTCGAAGCGATCAACGTTGATCTCTTCTTGATGGGAGTCGATGGTGTAGATCATGAAGGAGGAATCTCTTTCAGCTCGTTCGAGGAGTGCCTCATCGCTAAAGAAGTGCTCAAGCGAAGCAAAACCAAAGTGGTAGTTGCAGATTCATCCAAGTTCGGGAACGTCGCACCGTACAAAGTTTGTGATCTTGACTGTGTGGATTATATCGTTACAAACAAAGCGCTGACCGTTGACAATTTGCTTCGGAAAGCGAGACTATCGAGAGCAACGGTTGTACAGGTTCAGGTTTCTAAGGAGGAGTGAAGTCATGACACAGTTGGAGAAAGAGATATACGATCAAAAAGTTGAGCTCCGTTTGGTCTTCGATCTGATGCTACGACAGTCTTTGGAGTTATCAGCTTTCGTGTCGGCAGGCCACATCTATTTCGTCGGATGTGGGTCTTCGTATTACCTCGCCGTTGCGGCTGCGAAGTATTTCTCACTCAAGCTGGGCAAATTGACGAAAGCGATACCTGGCGGAGAGGTGGCTTTCAATTTTGAGGAGAACATACCTCCGAGATCTGACTCGTCTCTCGCCGTGCTGATATCTCGTTCTGGAGAATCCACAGAGATGGTTCTCGCAGCGCAAAAGCTCAGGGAAAAGAAAATTAGAACTTTCTGCGTAACACTCAACGCTGGTTCAAAACTGTTCAACACCTGTGATAACGGCTTGAGTTTACCAGTCCAAGAGGATTCCATCGTTATGACAAAGTCTTTCAGTTGTATGCTGCTCTCTCTTTTCGTGATAGCTGACCTGATCACTGGAACAGATCTGAATCCTTATCGGCGCATCTTCCAACACATGGATTATTTCTTCACTGAACCAACGTTTCCAGATT
>JAPYWY010000146.1 GCA_028276125.1 Pseudothermotoga sp. | reverse complement strand
GCGGAGGCTTTTTCGACTTTTGAATTCAGGCATGGACCGAAATCGCTGGTTGATGACGAAACTTATATGGTGATTTTTACCAACGGGAGCAAAGAGGAACGAAGGTTCATAGAAGAGATGAGGAATTACGGTGCGCAAGTGGTGGAAAGGAATTCGTTGGACTCGTCAGGTAGAGATGCTTTCGCGCAGGTAATCTTTTCACAGCTGATGGGACTTCGTCTTGCGAAATTGAAATGTGTTGATCCGCAGAGACCAAGGAATTTAACGCGTGTGGTTGAAATGAATTTCGATTAACCCTATTTCATACGAGGAGGTGCTGTTATGAGGTTCAAATTTCTTTGCACCATGGTCCTGGCTGTCGCTATGGTTTCACTCTCGTTCGCTGCAAAGATAACGTTGAGGTACGGCATGTGGGGACAAGAACAGTACGAAGGTGTCCTCAAGCAGATTGAGCTATTTGAAAAGCTGAACCCGGACATCAAAGTCGAAGTTGAGCTTGTACCATGGGGACAATACTGGACCAAGCTTCAAACGATGATCGCTTCAGGCGATTGTTGGGATGTGTTCTGGATGAACATTTTCTTGGGCGATTTCGCAGACAGAGGGGCGATCTTGGATCTAACGCCGTTGATCCAGCGAGACAATGTCGATTTGAGCCCATACTCTCCAGTGTCGTTGGAGCTTGGAAAGTGGAAGGGCAAGATTTACTTCATACCCAGAGACTTTGATACGATAGCTCTGTTCTACAACAAAGATATGTTCGATGCTGCAGGAGTCAAGTATCCAGACTGGAACTGGACCTACTCGGATCTGATACTGGCGGCGGAGAAGTTAACCAAGCGCGACAAGGCTGGTAAAGTAGCGCAGTACGGCATTGTAGCAGGCGGAACTTCTCTGACATCACTGCAACAATGGCTCTTCCCTATGGGTATTGCTGCTGGTGCCGACTACTTCATCGACGAGGACAAGGCCGACATGCCTCTGAATGAGTTACCGTTCAAATTTGCGGCGTCTTTAGCAGCCGAGCTAACCAAAAAAGGTTTCGCACCCAAATATGGTGAGATCGAGAACGCATTCATGGCTGGAAGGGCTGCTATGTCCATCGAGGGATCATGGATGTTTGGATATTATGTTAAGGAAATCAAAGGTTTCAAGTGGGGAGTCGCACCATTGCCGAGGATTTTGCGTCACGGAAACGTAACTAACTCGTTGGGAAACGTCATCTGGTCTGGAACAAAGTACAAAGAGGAAGCTTGGAAGCTTGTTAAGTTCTTGTCGAGCAGAGAGGCAGAGGAGATACTCGCTGTAACAGGTGCCGTTATACCTGCACACAAAGACGCCGCGAAGAAGTGGTTAGAATTCTTCCCAAAAGAATTTCGTGCTGATGCAGAGATCTTCATAAAATCTTTGGATTACGCAAAACCCTTTGGAACGATCCCTGGCTTTGCTCAGATTTTCCAAAGGCTCGAACAGTACTTCCTGGCAGAGATAGTGGCTGGCAACCTCGATCCAGTCGAAGGTTTGGAACAGGCTTACAAAGAAGTGGTAGACATAATCAAGCAGTCGAAGAAGTGACCACAACACGGTAAAAGCGAGATGCCCCCGATTGGGGGCATCTCATAGAAAGCGAACAAGAAATCGGAGGGCGAAAATCGATGGAACGGAATCGGCGAGGAGCTTGTCGACTGTTGTTGAAAGATTTTCATCCAGTTCCTCAACTTGTAACGGAAAGTCATATGCTGATCGAACCATCCTTCCCCGTGATAGATGCCCATAATCACTTAAGCATGAGAGGATACAGTTTCGGTAAGATGAAGAGGACTAAGCCGATGATCGATTGGGACCACAACTTGCTTCTGTCGGTGATGGATGCGGCCAGAATCGAGAAGATTGTGGATCTAACGCCCTTTTATGGTGAAAAGTTGAAAGCCGTGTTGGATTTCCATCGTCCGCACAGTGACAGAATTGTAGTGTTTGGAACTGTGGATTTCGAGAGGATTGACTCACCGAAGTTTCCCTCCGAAGTTCGCAAGGCAATAGTACAAGGTTTCAAGCACGGAATGCGTGGTTTGAAGATCTTCAAAGAATTGGGGCTTCACTACAGAGACAAGCAAGGCAAACTCGTTATGCCAAACGACAGGCGCTTGAAACCCGTTTGGGATGCATGTGCTGAGCTGAAGATACCTGTGCTCATCCACGTTGCGGACCCGGTAGCTTTCTTCCAGCCACTCGACAACACCAACGAAAGATTCGAAGAGCTCTGTGCGCACCCAGAGTGGCATTTCTACGGAAAGGATCTTCCAACGTTTCATGAACTGATCCAAGCTGGGGAAGAGTTAATAGCGGAAAACCCTCAAACGGCTTTTATCATGGCGCACGTTGGCTGGTATGCTGAGAATCTTCAGTGGGTGAGCGGTGTACTTGACAAATATACCAACGCTTACATAGATATCAGTGCGAGAATTGCTGAACTTGGTAGGCAACCATACACCGCGAGGAAGTTTTTCGAAAGATACCAAGACCGCATTGTTTTCGGTGCGGACGTTCTACCAAACGTTGAATTCTATCGTATTTACTATCGTTTTCTCGAGACAGAAGACGAGTATTTTCCCTATGCCCCAACACCTTGGGAAAATTCCCAAGGCAGATGGAGAATTTACGGTCTGGGTTTGGATAAGGTCGTCCTTCGTAAAGTATATCGTGATAACATTCTCAATTTGATCGATTTCAACTGGTGAAAGGATGATATCATGTCCAGACTTTTGGGTGGTGTACCTAAAAAGAAACAGATATCGTGGTTCTTGATTCTCAGCAGTCTCAGTTTAATCCTTTTGATCGTGACGTTCTATATACCAATTTTATACGCAATCTGGTTTGCGTTCACCGACTACGATGCGTTATCACGGCCACGCTTCGTAGGTCTATTCAATTTTCAAAAAGCTTTCACCGATAAGGTTTTCTGGGTTTCTTTCAGAAACACTTTAGTCTACACGTTAATGGTGGTACCTCTGGTCACTGCCATCAGTTTTCTCATTGCGCTCGCTTTGAACGAGAACTCGGCTTTTTCAAGAATAATGAGACTTTTCTATCTACTACCTTTGGTGACTTCTTCGGTGGCCATAGCGTTTGCTTGGCGATGGATCTACAATCCGAGTTACGGTATCCTCAACACCATTCTGGGACTCTTCGGTGTACAACCGATTCGTTGGCTTGTTTCTCCAAACACTGCTTTGGTCTCCATTGCCATACTTGGCATCTGGGCTTCGACCAGTTACTACATATTGATCTATCTGGCTGGCTTACAAAACATTCCTGAAGAACTCTACGAAGCTGCTCGCATTGACGGCGCATCAGGTTGGCAACAGTTGATACACATCACCGTACCTCTTATTTCGCCCACGACGTTCTTCGTGATCGTGACTTGTTTCATCAGTGCGTTTCAAGTTTTTGATCCCGTCTTTTTGCTCACGAACGGAGGACCTGGTTACAGTACCTACACCGTAACGTTCTACATCTATCAGAACGGTTTTGTTTGGTTCAGGATGGGATACGGTATGGCGATCTCCTGGATTCTGTTGGGGCTGGTCATGATCATAACCGCAGTCCAGTTCATCGCTCAGAAAAGGTGGGTGCATTACTATGCGTAAGAGGTCTCTCTGGAAGATTTTGAAATACGCATTCTTATCCTTCGCAGCTTTATTATTCTTTCTGCCGTATTGGTTCATGGTTGTGATCTCCTTTGAGACACCGCAAGAAGCCTCGGCTATACCACCACACTGGTTGCCACCCAGCCCTACGCTGAGAAACTACGTTCGTCTCTTCACCCAACTGAAGTTCGGAACCTACATGCTTAACAGTGTGATTGTGACAGTATCGCTCGTGGTGGGACAGATTTTTCTGTGTTCTCTGTGTGGCTATGCTTTCGCCAGGTTGTACTTTCCTGGAAAGTCTGTACTCTTTTTTGCGTTGCTGGCAGTTCTCATGATACCTGGTGTCATGTTGCTCATCCCACGCTACATCGTTCTTAGACAACTTGGACTGACGAACACGTTGACGGGTGTCATCTTCTTTCAGTTGCTGAGTGTTTTCGGCATATTCTTGTACCGCCAACAGATCATGTCCATGCCGATAGAGTTCGAGGAGGCAGCTGTGTGTGACGGTGCTAATGTTATCCAAGTTTTCTACCGAGTGGTGTTTCCTCTTCTTCGAGCTGTCCACACTTCTTTTGGCCTACTCGTCTTCGTATACGGATGGAACCTATTCTTGTGGCCTCTGATTGTTCTCTCATCTCCTAAGAAATACACTCTGCCGGTTGGTTTGGCCCAACTGCAAGGGCGATACTTCTTCGATTTCGGGATGATGATGGCAGGCGCTGTTGTAGCCACAATTCCTGTCATTGTGCTACTCGTGCTCTTCCAGGAGCAGATCATCAAGAGTATGGCGTACTCGGGGCTGAAACAGTGAGGTGATCAGCTTTGAGTAAGGTGACGATAATCGGTGCGGGAAGCGTTGTTTTCACGAAGAACTTGGTCGCTGATTTATTGATGTATCCAGACATCGACGTGGAGATCTGGTTGATGGACATCGACGAAGATCGTTTGGAGACGTCGTACGGTTTGGTCAACAAGATCATCGAAAGTCTCAATAGAAAGGTGAAAGTTCATAAGACACTTGACAGAAAAGAAGCCCTCCGTGACGCGAAGTATGTGATCAACACGGTTCAGGTTGGAGGCCTCGAAGCTACTCTCGTTGATTTTGATGTACCCGAGAAGTATGGATTGAAACAGACGATAGCGGACACTCATGGCATAGGTGGTATCTTCAGGGCTTTGAGGACCATCCCTGTCGTGCTCGATATAGCCAAAGATATGGAACAACTCTGTCCAAAAGCCTTGATGATCAACTATTCGAACCCGATGGCGATGAACGTTTGGGCAGTTTACGAGACGACGAAGATCAACGTTGTCGGGCTGTGCC
>JAPYWY010000150.1 GCA_028276125.1 Pseudothermotoga sp. | reverse complement strand
AGTCTCGTGACGTGCTCTGAGTTCGCGAAGGCTGCCTTGAGGCACGGCACCGTGGCCGTGCTCCAAGATCCCCACGAGATGGCCAACGTGTTTGGAAAAGACGGGGTTCGTTTCATGTTCGAAGAAGGTTCCCTGCAACCTTTGAAATTCTACGGAGCCATCCCAAGCTGCGTGCCACCAACGCGCTTCAATTTGGAGACTGCGAACGCTTCAATTGACCAAGAGGACGTCGAAGAACTCGTAAAGATTAAAAACGTGCTCGCGATCGGCGAGGTGATGGATTATCCTGCGCTCGTTCAGAACAACGAAGAGATCTTGAAGATCATCGAGGTTGGTCTGAGACACAACTTGCTCATCGAAGGACACTGCCCAACGCTTTCGAATGAAGAACTTTCCAAGTACATCTTCAACGGTGTCGGCTCGGACCACACTCTGACCGATCCGAAAAAGATGTTGGAACAACTCCGCAAGGGTATGTTCGTCATGATTCAGGAAAAGTCGATCAAACCAGAGAACATCGAATTCATCAAGAAACTACCGGATCGATCGAGGATCCTCCTCGTCACCGACGACGTCCCACCATCGAGATTGATCGAAGGCCACTTGAACCTTCTCATCACCAAAGCCATCGAAAATGGTTGGCCCACTCTCGACGCGATAGCATCAGCGACGATCAGACCAGCGAGCTATCTGAGGCTCAAGGATCTGGGAGCCATCGCTCCAGGAAAGAAGGCGTGTTTCTTCGTCTGTGAGGATCTCTCACAACCGAAACCTTTGAAGGTCTTCGTCGATGGTATCGAAACGGATCGGCTAGTTTTTCCAAAACTGACTTTCTCTTTCCCACCCTCGATCCTCGTTCGGTCTTTCGACGAGAAAGATTTCAAGCTCACCAACGTTCCAGACGGGGTCAGAAAAGTCAGGGTGGTCGTGGCAAACCCACAGAACAGTTTCACCGAATTGGCCGAAGAAACCATCGCCTTGAAGGATGGCTTTGCAGAAGGCGACTTCGTCAACGTTGCAGTCTTTCACAGAAAGAGTTCAAAGCCTCGAGGGCATGTCGGCCTTTTGAAAGGTTTTGGTTTACAACGTGGTGCTTTCGCATCAAGCTTCGCGCACGACACACACAACATCCTCGTGGTTGGAAGATGTGCTGAACACATGAAAGTGGCGGCGAACGAGCTTTTGAACATGAATGGAGGAATCGTCTTCTACGACGGTTCCATCCTTCTGAAACTACCCTTGGAGATCGGGGGCATCATCAGCGAACGAAGCCTGATCGAGATTGCCCCAGCTTTGCGTCAGATCGAAGAACGATTGAAATTCAACGGCGCGAAACATGCCAAACCTTTCCTGTTCCTCTCCACCCTCTCTTTGACGCTCAGTCCCAAGTTCAAATTCTCGGATCTGGGTATAGTCGACGTCGAATCTGTCAAGTTGCTCTCCAACCTCACCGTGTGATCCGTTGAGTAAAGAGATCGCGTCAAGGAGAGTCCGAGTAGAAAGCCCTGATCTCTGGCAAGATTCTGAAGAGGTTCGCTATGTCTTGTGCGGTGAACCTCTCGATCGTTCCCACCGCGACGAAGAGGTTCCCAGCCATTCCGTTCGGTGGAAAGTAGGCCACCAAGTAATACCTGCCCGTCTCGGGTAACACTATCCTCTCGCTCAAATGGATCCAAGAGTGCGTGTTCGTGAACGGTTCGTAGAAGGCCTTGGGTGGACCAGTTGGCTCGAAGACGATGGCTCCAAGTTCAGCGGGAACTTCGAACGGTAGGTCGGACCTAACGGGGAAACCCGGACCCAAAAGAGCAGCGATCGGCCTCATCGCCTCGTACTTTCTCGTCTTGGGTGTACCCAGATCTAACTTCAAGACCTCTCCTTTCTTACCGTCGAAGGTCAACCAGACGAAACTGTTTTCGTTGTTCAAGATTTTGTACAAAACTTGCGATATCGCGATGTTTTTGACTGGTATCGCGCACGAAATGCACGAACCAGGCGGTTCTGAAACTATAGGTGCGTGGGCGTAGCCTGTCAATGGTAAAGAGATCATCAGAAACAGAAGTACGTAGAGAATTCTTTTCATCATCTTCGCCTCCCATGATTTTAGACTGTACAACAATGTTAATGGTCCAAAAATTATCGTTTTCAACACGATCTCACCAAACCACGATGCTTCGATCTTGGTTCGCTCGGCTCCGGTTTCGCTTCACATCATTCTTGGGCGTGGCTTGAGAGATCTTCACGACGGAAACGAGTTATAATCTTCTTGGTATGCGCGACTCTCATGGAAGGAACATAAACTACCTTCGACTTTCGATCACGAACAGGTGCAATTTCGACTGTTTCTTCTGTTCCTCGAACAGTTCGCTTGCGCATGAAATCACTTTGCAGGAGCTTCAAATTCTTTCCGAGCTTTTCTCACGCTTGGGAATAGAGCACGTGAGACTCACAGGTGGTGAGCCCACGCTCAGGGAGGACCTTCCCGAAATAGTAGAGTTGCTCTCGAGACGCTTTCGTGTCTTGATCACGACCAACGGTTCACGTTTGAAGGACCTTGCGAAACTCTTCAAAAAGTTCGACGTCCGGGCCATCAATCTCTCATTCCACAGCCTCAGGGAAGAAATCTTCTACAAGATCACTCGTTCAAGCTTGAAAGATGTTCTGGATGGCTTGAAATCTGCCTTGAAGGAAGGTCTCAACGTCAAGCTCAACTGTGTCGTGAGTGAGTACAACGTCGATGAAATCGCGGAGTTGGTTCGTTTCGCTGGTGAGCTTAAAGTGCCCATCAGGTTCATCGAGCTCATGCCTGTGGGTAAGAACAACAAAGCCGTGGTACTGAACGAGATCCTCGATCGTCTGAAAGATTTCGACCTCAAACCTGTCGATACCAAACTCGGTTTCGGCCCGGCGAGTTACTACGTCACAAAGGATGGCAACTACGTTGGAATCATCGCCGCTCTGAGTAAGAACTTCTGTGACAGTTGCAACAAGATTAGACTCAGCAGCGATGCAAAGCTCTATCCGTGTTTGGGTTCGAGTTTCTACGTCGATCTCAGAGAGATTTTGAATCGTGGTTCAAGCGAAGAACTTCTGAAGATCGTGAGGTACGCTGTAGAGACCAAGCCTTTGAAGCACAGAATGAACGAAACCTTCGTTCCGAACAACATGAGAGAACTTGGAGGCTGAGTGATGTCAGAATTCTCCCATCTGGACGAACAAGGCAACGCGAGGATGGTCGATGTCTCTCAAAAGCAAGACACCGAAAGGATCGCGATCGCGCAAGCGAAGGTGCGCATGAAGCCAGAGACGCTGAAGGCGATCTTGGAAGGTTTTGTCCAGAAAGGCGATGTACTCACCACCGCGAAGATCGCCGCGATCATGGCCGCGAAGAGAACGTCCGAACTCATACCTCTGTGTCACAACATCAACCTCTCGCATGTGGATGTCGAATTCGAACCTGACACCAATAACGGAATCTTGACCATAAGAAGCAGCGTCAAGTGCGTTGGGAGAACCGGTGTCGAGATGGAGGCGCTCGTTGCCGCTTCGATCGCCGCACTCACCATCTACGACATGTGCAAATCCGTCGAGCGCGGAATGGTCATTGAAGAGATCTGTCTGCTGTACAAGGCAGGTGGAAAGTCCGGTGAATGGAAAAGGTGAACTCACGGCGATCGTGCTCTCTGTGAACGTGTCCAAGGTGAAGGGTGTGAAGAAGGTTCCGCAATCAGAAATAATCTTGGTTGAAAACCACGGTGTTCTCGGTGACGCACACGCTGGCAACTGGCACAGACAAGTCTCCATGCTCTCGAAGAGCAGCATAGACAAAGCCAGAAGCTGGGGAATAGACGTTTCTTTCGGAGACTTCGCAGAGAACATAACGATCGACGGTGTGGACGTGTGGAAATTGCCCATCGGAACGAAGGTGTACATAAACGATGCGATACTCGAAGTAACCCAGATAGGTAAAGAATGCCACGATCGTTGCGCTGTAGCGAGGATGGTTGGAAAGTGCGTCATGCCCATCGAAGGTATCTTTCTCAAGGTCTTGAAAGGTGGAACTGTGAAACCCAACGACGAGGTGGTGTTCGTCCTTCCCAGATGAGAAATGCTCTGATCTTTTTCTTGCTCCTCTCCGTCACGTTGTTTGCCAGACAGTTGATCATCGCGACGACCACGAGCCTCTATGAAACTGGTTTGCTCGATCTTCTCAAAGCTCATTTCGAGAAAAGATACCCCATCCAGGTTGTGTTCGCACCGATGGGCAGTGGCATGGCCCTGGCGATGGGCAGGCGTGGTGATGCGGACCTACTTTTGGTGCACTCACCATCGGACGAGGAGCAGTTCATGAAAGATGGTCTTGGTTTGAAAAGAGTGAGTTTCATGTACAACGATTTCATCGTCGTTGGACCGAAGGAATGGCAGGAAAGAGAGTTTGAAGATGCGCTATCTTTCATGAGATACATTCACGAAAATCAGCTGCTCTTCGTTTCCAGAGCGGACGGTTCTGGAACACACAAAAAAGAGCAGGAACTTTGGAAGAGCATCGGCGTTGTACCAGAAGGAAAATGGTACCACATGGCGGGCACGGGAATGGCTCAAACGCTTCTGATCGCGAACGAGCTGAGGGCCTTCTGTCTCACAGACAGGGCGACTTTCGAGATGTTGAAAAATAGACTGAGCATGAAAATCTGTTGTGAGGACGGCAAGCTTTTGAAGAACATCTACAGTGTCATTCTGGTCAATCCCAAAAACGGAAAGAGAGTGAACTATGAAGACGCGAAAAAGTTTGTCGATTTTCTGCTCGAAGATTCCACGCTCGAGTTGATCGAAAACTATTCCGTGAAAGGCGTGA
>JAPYWY010000193.1 GCA_028276125.1 Pseudothermotoga sp. | reverse complement strand
TCTCTTCAGAGTGTTCAGATGAGCGAGCTCGTCGAGATCTCACTGAGGTCTATCTACGTCAACTGCGTTGCGACGTTCATAGCTTCCCTGATAGGCGTACCGTTGGCGCTCTTCTTGGACGTCTCAAGGTCTCGTTTCAAAGGCGCTGTTCTTCTCATCTTTCAAACCCTCGTTGGAATTCCTCCCGTGCTGGTTGGTCTGATCCTCTGGCTTCTGCTTTCCAGAAGCGGCCCACTCGGTGGACTCAATCTTCTCTTCACCACAACTGCGATGATCGTTGCTCAAGTTCTCATCGCTTTACCGATCATCATCACGATGAGTCATTCGCACTTTGCAAGGGTGGACGACAGAATCAAGTTTCTGGTGCTGACGCTCGGCGCGAACAGACCCCAGCTCATGGGAACCATCCTGGGAGAGTCTCTCTCTGGCGTTCTTTCGGCGATCCTCACGGCCTTCGGGAGGGTTGCGGGTGAAGTGGGAGCGGTCATGATCGTGGGAGGAAACATCCTTGGAAGAACACGCGTTCTGACGACGTCCATCGTGCTATACACGAACACGGGTCAGTTCGAGAAGGCCATCTTAGCTGGTTTGATCTTGCTCTTCATCGCTTTCACGGTGAACTTCACGGCGAATCTGCTCTCGAAGAGGTCCAAAACATGAGCGTGTACAGTGTGGAACAACTCGAATTCAGCTACGATAAGAGATTCACACTTTTCTTGGAGAGCTTCGAAATGGATGAAAAATGCGTCGGCCTCGTTGGGCCATCCGGCAGTGGAAAGACAACGTTGCTTTTGAACCTCGCTTTCCTTCTGAAGGGAAAGTGGAAAAAGTTTGAATTCTTGGGCCAAAACGTCACAGAGGCGAACTTCGAACGACTCAGACGGCACGTGACGTACGTCGCACAGCATCCAGTTCTTCTGAGAAGAACGGTCTTCGACAACGTCGCTTATCCTCTGATCTTGAGAGGAACTTCGAGAGAAAAAATCACAGAACGAGTTGAGCAAATCACCGAACTGTTCGATCTGAAAGATCTTTTGAACAAGAAACCTTGGCAACTTTCGGGTGGTCAGGCCAAGAGGGTCTGTCTTGCGAGGGCCTTCGTCTTCGAGCCGAAAGTGATACTTTTGGACGAACCTACGGCAGATTTAGACGAGAAGGGCAGAAAGATCCTGAACGACGCGCTGAAGGTTTTCTCGGATCAAACCAGTTTCATCATCGTCTCTCACGATGTCGACTGGCTTTCGAGCGTGTGCGAAAAGGTCTATACCATCAACGATGGTGTTCTGAAGGAATACAGAGCAAAGGTTAAGAAAAATTAATTGGAGGTGCAAACGTTGCAGAAGAGAAAGTGTCTTCTTTCCGTAGCGATGATCGTTAAAGACGAAGAGCACAACATAAGGCGTGCTTTGGACAGCATCAAGGATGTTGCCGACGAGATCGTCGTTGTCGATACAGGTTCAACAGATAAAACACCGCAGATCGTCAGACAATACACCGACAAACTCTATTTCCATCCCTGGAAGAACGATTTTTCCGAGGCGCGAAACAATTCCTTGAAGTATCCCACCTGCGAATGGGTCCTCATCTTCGATGCGGATGAGGAAGCTTCGGAAGATTTCAGAAGGAACATAAGAAGTTTTCTGGAGAGTTTGCCCCCAGATGTGAACACGGTTTATTTGCCCACCTTAAGCTATCTGGACTGGGATTTCAAGAGATCCGAAGTTGCCTCAACTCCACGGATCTTCCGCAACGGTACGGTGTACTATAAAAACATCGTGCACAATCAAGCCATATACAAACCGAAGGTCGTGAACGCGAACTTCTTGATATACCACTACGGTTACATCTGGACCAGGAAGTTGAAAAAACAGAAGTATGAACGCACTGGCAACCTCATAAGAAAACACCTTCAATCTTGTAAAAACGATCAAGAAAGGCTCTACTACCTCGTGCAACTTTACAAGACCGAGAAAACCGGTGGCACACTCTATCAAGCGAGTGAGGTGGGCTGGCAGGCTTTGCAACTTTTGAAGAAACTCACATCGGTACCAGCCATAGGCTTGGAATTTCTTTATCTCTTCTCGGTAGATCTTCTCAACGCTGGTCTCTACGATCTCGCCGAACAGCTCTCTAAGACAGCGATTCAAGCAGTTCCCGAATATCCAGATCCGTACCTTTCTTTGGCCTTCGTGAGCTTCAAGAAAAGGGATTGGCAAACTCTTCTGAAATATTACGACGATTTCAAGAAGGCCGTGGAACACGCATCAACCAACATCGAGAAGTTCGGTTGGACGATCATGAGCTTCAAGGATGTTCCCACGGCAGACGTTCTGGCCATGATCGCCGCCATAGAAGTCGAAGACTACGACAAGTTCAACGAGATAGCACTCCAAAGATTTGAGAAGGATGAAGATGTTAGAGAGGACCTGGTCCAATATCTTCTCAACAGGGCTAATACGAAGGACGTTGAAAAAACTTTGCCTGGTTTGAAGAAGTTGCTCGAATTCGCAAGGAAGAAGAATCTTCAACTCAACGCACAAGCCTTTTACGAGAAAGTCGTTGAAAAACGTTTGCCTGTCAAACTCGAAGAGATACTGCTCAAACAGATCACACCTTTCTCTTACTATCTGATCAAGCGATTGGAAACCAACGCCGATCTGTTGCTCGACTTTCTGTCCTCGGGTCAGTACGAAAAGCTCGTTCGCGAAAACGGAGTCGGAGGACTGCTCTTCGTCTACACTCATCTTCGCGATGATGAGAAGAAACCCTTCCTGGAAAAGTTCTTGGAGGACGAAGACAGCTTGATCAAAGGTGTGGCGAAGGCGCTGTACGCGGACCATCTTCTGAAAGAATCCAAGTTCCTCGAGGCCATAAGGGCCTACAGGGACTCTATACAACTGGTTCCAGAACTCTCACAGTTCATCAAACCCATCGTGGAGGACCTCAAGACCAGGCTCGATCCCACGATCGAAGGAGTCTATGAGGAACTCTACAGATTTTACGCGAAACAGAAGGAGTTCATGATAGATTTCAAAAAGTACGCTGGAAACGACGTTTCCAAGCTTTATTTGATCTCAGACAGCGACGTGGCGCTCTACGTTTCAGCTGTTCACACCGACAAGGCCGAAAGGTCCGTAGAACTTTTGAGCAAGATCAAAGATCCTTCGAAGTTTCCCATGTATCACTACAGGATGGCCAAGTTCTACAGCAAGTTCGACAAAGAGAAGGCCTTTGTACACCACATCAAGGCCGTTGAAACAAACGAAAAGCTCGCCGATCTGGTCTTGGGTAGGTTCGGCTACACGGGTCTGTATCCCAACATGACGCTGAACTGGTTCGAAAAATCGGATCCCATCGTGTGGGTAGGCAACATCTCGGAGAAGTTCTCCACGCTCGGAGTGATCCATCCAATCAGGGCGTGGAAGAGAGCGAAGAACGGTCTGCTCTACGCCATGCCTTTCCCCATAGATGAATCCATCAAAGCCTACAAAGACTTGGAGAAAGAGCTTGGCATCGAGTCGTTCGCGAAGGTGAAAGAACCACAGCTCCGTCAGGTGCTCGTCGAGACGAACTGGGAGAACGTCGAAAAGGCTGAATCGCTCGAAAGCTTTGTACATCTTTTCGAAGATCTTGGAGTGGAAATATCGAGCGATTCGAAAAGGCGCATCGTCCTGGAAGGTGTCGAAATCCAACTGGATTTGAGCAAACTTGTCGCTGATGCGAAAGAAGCTTTGATCTTCTATCACTTTCCAAATCTCTCAGACGAGAACGACTTGGTGTGGTTCTACCCCGCCTTCAGAATTTTGCGTTCGAGCGCTCAGATGAGGAAGGAACTTTCGAAGCTCGGTTATCGAATCGTCAAAGAGTTCTTCTTTGACAGGAGCCTGAGGTGCGTTTGGGTGAAGCGCGAGGGGAAGTGAATGGGACACGTTCAACGTCAAGAACATCGACTCTAACCTTGAGAGCGGATCATGGAATCTCTATACTGTCAAGGTCTGAAGGAATATTCACGGGACCGTTGAACAGTTTCTTCACCCTTTCGATTGCCAGGACAGGCTTTTCGATGAACTCATGAGCAAGG
>JAPYWY010000051.1 GCA_028276125.1 Pseudothermotoga sp. | reverse complement strand
CTAAGAAGAAAGTGGGAGATCTCAGTACAGGCCAGCAACAATTGGTAGCTATTGCGAAGGCCTTAGCGAGTCAAGCGATGATAATCATCATGGACGAACCAACTTCAGCCATAAGTGAGAAAGAAATTGAAAATCTCTTTGTGATAGTACGGGATCTGAGGCAGCAAGGCAAGGCCATCCTGTATATATCACACAAGCTGGACGAGGTTTTCGCGATAGCCGATGAGATCATGATAATGAGAGATGGTAGGCTTGTCGCTCGTGGCAGTATCAAGGACTTCTCGTATGACGATGTTGTTCGACTCATGGTTGGTAGAAGCATCGAAAAATTCTATGTCAAGGAAAAAAGCGAGATAGGAGATGAAGTACTGCGTGTTGAAAACATGTCCGTGTTGGATCCAGACAGGAAGTACCTCATAGTGGATGACGTGTCCTTCTCTGTTCGGAAGGGTGAGATCCTTGGTGTGTACGGATTGATCGGCGCAGGAAGAACAGAGCTCATGGAAGCCACATTTGGTTTCTATCATCCGAGCAGGGTGAGTGGGAATGTTTTCATCGAAGGAAAGAGGATTTCGGTTAAGACCCCCATAGATGCGATACGGGCAGGCATAGGTTATGTTCCGGAAGACAGAAAATTGTCGGGTCTGATTCTGCAACTGACGGTTCTTGTCAATTTTTCGCTTCCAAGCCTCAAGAATCTCTCCAAATTTGGATTCATCCAGTTGAATCAAGAAAAGGATCTCGCACGTGAATACGTTAGAAGGCTCGGTATAAAAACGACCTCGTTGAACCAGTTTGTTGAGAACTTGAGCGGTGGAAACCAGCAAAAGGTTGTGCTGGCTAAATGGTTAGCTTTGAGACCGAAAGTACTGCTGTTGGACGAACCCACGAGGGGTATAGATGTGAACGCGAAGTCAGAGTTGTACTCGCTGATCAGTGAGCTTGCAAGGGCTGGTCTTGGTATAGTCCTGGTGTCCTCAGAATTACCGGAGGTCCTAGCCATGTCTGACAGAATCATGGTCATGTCCGAGGGAAAGAAAACTGCAGAATTTACAAGAGAAGAGGCCAGCGAAGAGAAGCTTTTGAAGGCAGCCATTCCGAGAAGCATCAAGTTGGTGTCCGCATCGTCTTAACCTCCTAAGAAGGGAGCGTGCTGCGTAAATGCTTAAGAACGACCAAAAGCTTGACAATCAGACAGAAGTGGTCGCTTCCGTTGAGGCAGGGAAAAGAACCTTTGGTCTCAAGTCAATCACCCGATACCAGTCACTGATCATTCTGGGCGGGCTCTTCGTGATCTTTACGCTGCTCACCAATCGCTTTCTCACACCTGGAAACTTGTGGACTATTCTGAGGCAGAGTTCAGTGAACTTGTGCCTTGCGGTTGGTATGACGTACGTGATACTTGCCGGAGGCATTGACCTATCGGTCGGATCCATTCTTGGCTTTTCCGGTGCCGTAGCGGCGAAATTGCTCAAGTACGGCCTATCCCTTACAGCCTTTGGTGTGGTTCTTCAATTTGGTGTTGTAGGCGCTTGCCTCATAGCACTGATAGTCGGTCTTGCCATAGGACTTCTAAACGGATTGATCATAACGATGTTCAGCGTTCCACCTTTTGTTGCAACCCTCGGTACCATGACAGCTGTACGTGGGTTCATAATGCTTTGGACCAAAGGTTATCCCATAACCAAGCTCGGCGAAACCTTCGACTTCATAGGTTCCGGCTGGATTCTCGGAGTGCCAACCCCTGTCTGGATCGCAGGAATCATAACCGTTATTGCATCCGTTTTTCTGAGGTTCACAAGATTTGGAAGGTATGTCTACGCAGTTGGTGGTAACGAGAGAGCGGCGATCCTTTCCGGGGTGAACGCAAAGAGAACAAAGCTGATAACATATATGATCTCAGGTTTCCTCGCTGCAGTCGCAGGCTTGATCGTTACAGCAAGGCTCGACTCGGCTCAACCCAACGCTGGGCAGATGTACGAACTCGATGCCATAGCGGCCGCTGTCATAGGTGGTGCTTCACTTTCAGGAGGTAAAGGAACAATAGAAGGGGCAATCATAGGAACTTTGACGATAGGTGTACTCAACAATGGTCTTGTCTTGACGGGAGTTTCTCCTTTTTGGCAACAAGTTGCGAAAGGTTTCATAATCATAGCCGCCGTGATCGCTGAGAGGATCGGAAAGGGACGTGAATGAGTGATGGAACAAACGAAGATACTGAAAAAGAAAGCAATACAGATCAGAAAGACGGCTCTTCAGATGATCTACAATGCTAAGAGTGGCCATACGGGTGGGTCCCTGTCGTGTGTGGAAATCCTTGTCGCCCTTTTTTACGGAGTCATGAAAATGGATCCGAAGAACCCCAAGTTACCCGATAGAGACAGGTTCGTTATGAGCAAGGGCCACAGTGTCGAAAGCTATTACGCTGTGCTCGCTGATCTCGGCTTCTTTCCTGTTAGTGACCTCGAGAGTTACTGTCAATTTGGATCCTACCTAACGGGACATCCCACAACGAAGGTCCCCGGGGTGGAAGTGAATACCGGTGCTCTTGGGCATGGTCTGGCGGTTGGAGTTGGCATGGCTATCGCTGCTAAGATTGATTCTGCTGGTTACAAGGTCTACGTGTTGATGGGCGATGGTGAGCTGGACGAAGGTTCTGTGTGGGAAGCCGCTCAAATAGCTGCGCATTATGGCCTGGACAATCTCGTGGGCATTGTGGACAGAAACAAGCTTCAAATAAGTGGCCGTACAGAGGAGATCCTGAGGCTCGAGAACCTTGAGCAGAAATGGACTGCATTCGGCTGGCGTGTCATCCATGTCGATGGCCATGATATAGAAAAGTTGATCAACACGTTCAAAGGTTTACCAGTTGAGAGGGGAAAACCACACCTTGTCATAGCACACACGATAAAAGGCAGAGGTGTTTCCTTCATCGAGAACAACAAAGACTGGCACCACAAGGTTCCAAACGACGAGGAGTTCCGAATGGCGATGATGGAGCTCGACGAGAAGTTGAAGGAGCTCGATGCCCATGAGTGAGAAATCAAAAATGGCATCAAGGCAAATGGTTGCTCAAGCTCTCATGGAGCTGGCAAGGGAAGATGAAACGATCGTGGTTGTCACCTCCGATGCGCGTGGATCGGCAGCCATCACGGAATTCTTCGAATCTTTTCCCGAAAGAGCGATAGAAGTTGGAATAGCTGAGCAGTCCGCGATTGGTATCGCAGCTGGACTTTCCCTCTGTGGTAAGAAGTCATTTGTTCTTGGACCTGCCTGTTTCTATTCGGCGAGAGCCTTTGAGCAGGTCAAAAACGATGTGGCGTACACTGGGGCGAACGTGAAGATCATAGGCGTCAGCGGTGGTGTGAGCTATGGTCCTCTCGGTAGCACTCATCATTCCTTACACGATATAGCAGCTTTTCGAGCCATACCGAACATAGATGTCATCCTGCCGTGCGACGCGAACCAAGCTTACGCCGTTGTGAAATACGTTGTCAATAGGGAAAGGCCCGCTTACATAAGGATCGGTAGGAACCCGATACCATTCGTTCACGATCAACCGTGCTTCGAGATCGCTAAAGGGTATGTTCTGAGAAACGGATCTGACGTAACTATCATTGCTTGTGGAGAAATCGTCTGGCATGCGCTGAAGGCTTGTGAAATCTTGTCTAAAGAGGGTATCGAGGTTACGCTGATAGATATGCCGAGTGTAAAGCCAATTGACGAAGAGATAATAATAAACTCTGCTCGGAACACCGGTAAGGTCGTTACAGTTGAAGAACACAGCGTTCACGGTGGTTTAGGCGAAGCGGTCTCGGCCATCCTTGGAAAGAACTTTCCTGTACCCATTGAGATCTTGGGCATACCCGACGAATTTCCCGTAACTGGAAGACAGGAGGAAGTCTTCTCACACTACGGTCTCGATTCAGTGGGCATTGCCACGAGGGTCCAGGCATTTTTGAGGAGGCTTACACATGGTAGATAGCAGCTTCATTCTCTCAATCGATCAGAGCACCGTGGGGACAAAGGTGTTTCTTTTCGATACGAACTTGAGTTTGGTGGCGAAAGCAACAAAGAATCATAAGCAGTACTATCCTATGCCTGGCTGGGTTGAACACGACCCAAGAGAGATAGTGAAAAGAATGTACGAGGCCTGTCGCGAGGTCCTTCATAACGTTCCGAAAGACAATGTACTGGCTGTCTCGATAACCAATCAGCGCGAGACTGTTGTGGTTTGGGATGGTAGTGGTAAACCACTTTACAACGCAGTAGTATGGCAATGTCAGAGGGGAAAGGAAATTTGCGAATCGCTGAAGAACAGAGGATACGATGGCATCGTGAGGGATAAAACGGGGTTGTTGATCGACCCATACTTCTCAGCGAGCAAAATAACATGGCTCGTGAAGAACGTGAAGGAAGTCAAAGAAAAGCTAGTCGAAGGAGATTTGTACGTCGGCACGATAGACAGCTGGTTGGTGTGGAACTTAACAAAGGGCAAGGTGCATGCCAGCGACTACTCAAACGCGAGTAGAACACTCCTTCTGAATATAAACACACTGAAATGGGATGAAGAATTGCTCGATATCTTCGAAATCTCCGGAATAAGATTGCCCGCTCTGGTCGATTCTGATTCTGTCGTTGGCTATACAAATCTTGATGGAATCTTACCTCATGCGGTTCCAATATTGGGTATAATGGGAGATTCGAGTGCGGCTCTCTATGGACAACTCGGATTCGAGTTAGGAGATACGAAAGCGACCTACGGCACAGGCACGTCGATCATGATAAATGTCAAAGACACCAAACCGAGGCTAAAATCTGGGGTTCTTTCAGTTGGTTGGTTCCAGGAAGGCGAGGTCGACTTCGTTGCCGAAGGTAACATACACAGCTCTGGCGACACGATTAAATGGCTTGTTGAACAAATGGGGCTGGCAAGTTCGGTCGAAGAAATTGAAAGACTCGCAGTGTCGGTCGAAGACAACGACGGTATTTACCTTGTCCCAGCTTTCGCTGGTTTGGGTGCGCCGTATTGGGAAAACGATGCGCGCGCACTGATATGTGGTATGAGTCGTCGAACAAACAAATCTCACATCGCCAGGGCCGCTATTGAATCAATCGCCTATCAGGTTTATGATCTGTTCACTGCGTTGTGCGAAGAGGCAGGTGTTACACCCCGAGAATTGAGAGCTGACGGAGGTGCCACAAAGAACACGTTCTTGATGCAGTTTCAATCTGACATCTTGAACGTGCCTGTGGCTGTGAACAAATTTGAGGACTGTTCTGCTTTAGGAGTTGCACTGTTGGCAGCAAAGAAAATGTCGCTGATCGATCCTAGGAACTTTGAAGCTGAGCGTGTGTATTACTATCCGAGGATGAATGAAGTAGATAGAGAAAAATGCATAAAAGGTTGGAAAGGAGCCGTTCAGAGGGCCATTCTCAAAGTGTGAGGTGAAGGGCATGAAGAAGACGTGCTTCGGTTTGATCGTGGGAAACAGGGACTTCTTTCCGGATTCTCTGGTCGCTTCTGGTAGAGAAAGAATCATGAACAAGCTTGAAGAAATGGGTTTCGAAGTCATTTGTCTCTCACCGGCGGACACAAAATTGGGAGCGGTTGAGACCTTCTCAGACGCGAGAAAATGTGCAAAACTGTTCGCCGAAAATGCAAATAAGATTGATGGCATCATAGTGACTCTACCAAATTTTGGTGATGAAAAATCGATCGCGCAAGCAATAAGAATGAGCGATCTAAACGTTCCGGTGCTTGTTCATGCCTTCAATGACGATCCTGAAAAGCTTGATTTGGCAAACAGACGGGATAGCTTCTGTGGAAAGATATCGGTCTGCAACAACCTCAAGCAGTTTGGTATTCCTTTCTCTCTGACTTCAAAACACACCGAGGACGTAGATTCAGCGTTTTTTGAACAGGATATAGAATGGTTTGCCAGTGTCTGCAGTATTGTGAGATCCCTAAAGAGAGTAAGAATTGGAGCGGTTGGGGCTCGTCCCAACGCGTTCAACACCGTCAGGTTCTCAGAGAAGTTGCTTGAAGCTATTGGAGTGAGCGTGGAAACCATAGACCTGTCCGAGATACTTTTCAAAATCCAACAGATCAAGGATCGAGGGAAGATCGATCAGTGGATCGAGGATGTCAAGAAAAGGTATGTGGTCCGGATAGTTCCAAGAGAAGTTTTAGAGACGATGGCAAGGTTGTCTCTCGTGTTGGAAGAATGGATAGAGGAAAATCAAATAGATGCCGTTGCGATCCAGTGCTGGACAATCTTGGAAAAACAGTTGCACATCACTCCGTGCACGGTCATGAGTTTGTTGAGCGAAAGGCTGAAACCGAGCGCTTGCGAAGTCGACGTGATGGGAGCTCTGTCGATGTACATCTTACAAGCGGCTTCAGGCAAGCCATCGGCAATCGTCGACTGGAACAACAATTACACTTCGGATGATGAAACGATCTTGTTCCATTGTGGTAACTTCCCAGTCTCTATATATGAGACAGCCGAAATAAGATTTGCGGATGTGATAGGCACAACCGTTGGTAGTCAGAACGCGTACGGAGCTTGTGCCGGAAAAATCAAGTCTGGACCGTTCACGTTCTTCAGATTGTCCAGTAACGATCTTGAAGGTAAGCTCATAGGATACGTTGGAGAAGGCGAAATAGTTCCTGAGGACCCAAAAACCTTTGGTTCAAGAGGAATTGCTCGAGTTGAGAAGTTGCAGGAGCTCATGAATTACATATGTTCAAACGGTTTTGAACACCATGTGGCAATCAATCTCTCACGAACGGCCAAAGCTATCAAAGAAGCCCTGGAGAAATACAAAGGCATCGAGATTTACTGGCACAGGGGGTAAATGACCCGGTACGAAAGTGCTCTTTGCAGGATCAGCCCACAAAAACCCGTGAACCGTCTCGTACGGCAACTTGTGTGTGAGTGCTATCGTGACCTCCGACTCTTTCCGCGATGGACGTTAATTCGGGCCATGTTGTTTTCTATGTTGTGCGCTGGAATAGGTGTTGTCTTCTACAATGAAGTGTAAGATGTCTGAACTGTTTCACCTATGACGGGATGATAAAATATCGGTCAGGAGTGGTGAGAGTGAGAAAGCTGCTGCTGATCTTTTTTCTTTTTCTCACGATTTCAGTAGCTGTATCGTTGAGCTTTCAAGATGAATTCACCGATCTGATCGAGCTGAAGATCTTGGAAAAGAGGTTCGAAAATGAACTGATCAAGGTGGATCTTCGAATGCCTTGGTTGAAAATTGCCAAGGATGTGGAGTTTTCGAAGAGTCTCAACGGGGAGATCGAAGAAAGGTTCACGTCGCTCGTGAATAGCGTGCTCGAGGATGCGAAATGGGTACAAAACGATCCGCTATTGTCTTCGAGCTTGCCTTACAGTTTGTGGTCCAGAACGATCGTGACGTACCTGTCCGATGAGCTTTTGAGTTGTGTCATCTACGTTTCTCACTACACGGGCGGAGTACACGAGCATTTGAACGTCTTCAGCTACACGGTCGATCTCGTTGAACGCAAGATTTTAAAACTGAGAGATCTCTTCAACGACTCTTTCAACTACGAAGGACGCATCAAGCAATATTTGATTGAACAGATCAAGAGCCAACCAAAAATGTTCCTTCCGAACGCTGTGGATGAACTGCGACAGTTGAACTTGGAGCAGCTCGCTTTCACGGTTTCTAAAGTGGGTTTGACACTGCACTTTCCACCGTACATTGTTAGCCCTTTCTCGCTTGGAATCTTGGACATCACGATTCCTTGGTCGAAGTTCCAAGATGGTCTGAAGTTCTCGTTTTGACGTCTGAAGAAAGATAGTTTGAGCCGATAATAACAAGGATCGACCGTGAGGGACTATGAAGTGCGCGTGTGCATACTGGTGGAGGGGACTTACCCATACATAACAGGCGGTGTTTCTTCTTGGGTTCAGATGCTCGTTGAGAACATGCCAGACATCGAATTCGACGTGGTGCACCTGGCGCCTTGGCGTTGGAACAAACCTTTCGCCTACAAAATACCGAAGAATCTGAAACGCGTTTACGAGTATCTCCTCTTCTCGTGTGACTTTTCGAGGTTGGAAGGTTCGTTGAACGAGCAGGAGATTCTCGACAACGTGAGACAGCTGATAGCACTCAAAGAAGACAGGGCACACTTCTTCGCGCGCGTGCTTCGTTCCGTTGCGGGGAAACACTTGGACTGGGTGTTGCAAGAAAGATCGTTTTGGAATTTCATCATTGAGATCTACGAGAAGTACTTTCCTCAGGAGGGTTTCACAGGTTTTTACTGGACCGTGATAGGTTTCATGGTTCCCATACTTAGCGCCATCCAGTCGCTCCCACCGAAAGCCGACGTGTACCACGCGACCACGACGGGTTACGCATCGCTCAGTGCTCTGAGTGGAAAGTACGTTCACGGAGGAAAACTGATCGTGACGGAGCACGGGATCTATCACAGGGAGAGGGAGATCGAGATAACGAAATCGTCGAGTGTGCCAGAAGTGTACAAGAAACCCTGGATAGAAATCTTCAGGCTCATAAGCGAAACGGTCTATATGGAGTGCGATGTTCTGACAACCCTTTTCGAGAAGAATCAACTCTTCCAGTTGGAATTGAATGCGGATTTCAGCAAGATGCGCGTGATACCCAACGGCATCGACGTGGAGAAGTTTTCGAAGATACAGAGAATGGAGCACGACGGATTCAACATCGCGATTGTCGGACGAGTAGTGCCGATCAAAGGGATAACGACGGGTATCAAAGCGTTCGACATAGTGATCAAGGAAGTGCCGAATTCGAAACTCTACATCATAGGTCCCACCGACGAGGACGAAGATTACTACCAAAAATGTCTCGGATTGGTGAGACGACTCGGTTTGGAAGACAAGGTTCTGTTCACAGGTCGAGCCGACGTGTCCAAGTATTACGGCATGATGGACGTT
>JAPYWY010000049.1 GCA_028276125.1 Pseudothermotoga sp. | reverse complement strand
GGCGTGGGATTGGGTTTCACGGGCTCACTCGTGCTCTTGGGCTCGATCAGGGAAATACTCGGCAACGGAACGATCTTCGGTGTAAGACTGTGGAGTGGGTTCAACGTGTTCACGATGATACTTCCCCCGGGAGGTTACATGACGCTGGGTTTGCTGGCCGCGCTGTTCACGACAATCGGTCTGAGACGCAAGAGGGGTGAGCAGAAATGAGAGTCTTTCTGATACTGTTCTCTGCGTTGTTGATAAACAACTACGTTTTCATTCGTTTTCTCGGCATATGCCCGTTCCTCGGTGTTTCAAAAAAGCTCGACACAGCCGTTGGTATGGGCTTCGCTGCAACATTCGTTTTGGTGATGTCCTCGGTGATAACCTGGTTCGTGAACAAGTTGTTGGTTGTCTCGGGCCTCGAGTTTTTGAGAACGGTTTCCTTCATCCTCGTCATAGCAACTTTCGTTCAGTTCATCGAGTTTGTCATAAAGAAGAACAGTCCTGCCCTCTACGAAGCGCTCGGTATATACCTTCCCTTGATCACCACAAACTGCATCATACTGGGTGTCGCGATACTGAACGCGCAGGCCAAGTACGGCTTGCTCGAGGCGATCTTCCACGCACTCGGCGCGGGATTGGGATTTCTCCTCGCCTTGGTGATCTTCGCAGGCATCAGAGAGAGGTTGGAACTTTACGAACTGCCCAAACCCTTTGAGGGTCTTCCGATCGCCCTGATCTTGGCATCGATCATCTCCATGGCCTTCATGGGCTTTCAAGGGCTCATAAAACTGTGAGGTGGTCAGGATGTTGATCGTCTACTCAACGTTGCTCATGACGATACTCGGTTTTGCTTTCGGTACCTTCCTCGCGTACGCGGCAAAGAAATTCGAGGTCAAAGAAGATCCACGCGTTGAACTGGTGAAGGCAGCATTGCCTGGTGCGAACTGTGGCGCGTGTGGGTATGCAGGTTGTGAAGCGTTCGCGAAGGCGATCGTTGCCGGTAAGGTCACACCGGACATGTGCACACCTGGCAAGGCAGCGGGTGTGGCCGAGAAGATAAAGGAGATACTGAAGCAAAATGCAGCCAGTTGAGATCTTCGCGCTGTGGAAGTTTGGAAGGTACGATCTTGAAACTTTGAAGAATCTCAACGAGGCTTTCAACAACTTGAAAGAGGCAGAGAAAGCGAAACTTTTCGAGCTGGAACGGATAGATTTTGATGCCGTTCAGAAGTTCGCAGATCAACAACAAAAGCTTGCCGAAAAGGTCAAAGCGAAGATCATCAGTTTCTGGGATGAAGCTTACCCGCCACTCTTGAGAGAATCTTCGTCCCCACCGGTGGTGCTCTTCTGTCTCGGAGATGAGAAACTGTTGAAGGAGGAATGTGTCTCGATCGTTGGCACGCGCAGGATGACGAGTTACGGTAAGAAGGTCGCACACGAAGTGGCCTTGGCGGCGGCGCGGGCCGGCTTAGTTGTGGTGAGTGGACTCGCGTTCGGAATAGACAGCTGCGCACACGGTGCGGCTCTGGAAGCTTCTGGAAAAACGATCGCGGTGCTTGGAACGGGAGTTGATGTGCCGTATCCAGCTTCGAACAGGAAGTTGTACGAGAGGATCGTCCAAGAAGGTTGCGTCGTGAGTGAGTTCGCCCTGCAGACCAACGCCCAGAAACAAAACTTTCCCATGCGCAACAGGATAGTCGCAGGTCTGAGTAGAGCTACAGTAGTGATCGAAGCTCCCAAAGACAGTGGCGCGCTCATAACGGCTCGCTTCGCCGCAGACATGGGTAGAGACGTCTTCGCAGTCCCTGGGGACATAGATAAGGCTTCGAGTGAAGGTTGCAACTGGTTGTTGAGGATGGGCGCTATCGCCTTGACGCACCCTTCCGATTTGTTGGAGTACTACGGATTATCGAACGAACCGAAGCAAGAACAGGACGAAATCTTGAAGATCTTCGCCAAAGGTCCTTTGATGTTCGATGAGATCGTGAGCATGCTCAACATCGATCCAGAGGAAGCTCTGGTGAAACTGACTGAGTACGAACTGGCTGGAAAATTGGCTAAATTTGAAGATGGACGCTATCATATTCTGGGGAGGTAGATCGCGTTGAAGATACTCGTTGTGAACTGTGGTAGTTCCTCTGTAAAGTATCAGTTCATCGACATGAACGGAGAGAAGGTCCTGTGCAAAGGTCTGGCCGAGAGGATCGGGATAGAAGGTGGCAGACTTGTGCACAGGGTGAACAACGACAAACACGTCATCGAAAGGAACATGAAGGATCATGAAGAGGCACTCAAGCTGGTCCTGGACGTCCTCGTCGATCCGGAAATCGGAGTCATCAAAGATCTGTCCGAGATCGATGCGGTTGGCCACAGGGTCGTTCACGGTGCGGAGAGGTTCGCAAGTTCAGTGTTGATCGACGGAGAGGTTATGAAGGCTTTGGAAGAAAACGTTCATCTCGCACCGCTTCACAACCCACCGAACATACTTGGAATAAAGGCGATTCAGAAGCTTTTACCCAAGGTTCCGAACGTGGGTGTCTTCGATACGGCGTTCCATCAGTCCATGCCCAAGAAGGCTTATCTTTACGCTTTACCCTACGAGCTGTACGAGACTCACAGGATCAGAAGGTACGGCTTTCACGGCACGAGCCACAGGTACGTCTCGAGGAGGGCGGCGGAGATACTCGGTAGAGATTATTATGACTTCAAGGTCATCACGTGCCACTTGGGCAACGGCGCTTCCATAGCGGCCGTCAGGCACGGTAAATCCGTCGACACCTCCATGGGTTTCACACCGCTCGAAGGCTTGGTCATGGGTACCAGATGCGGTGATATCGATCCAGCGATCGTGATCTATTTGCAGCAGAATCTGGGCATGAGCGTTGAAAAGGTTTACGATCTGCTCAACAAGAAGAGTGGAATGCTGGGCCTGACGAACAATTTGAGTTCCGACATGAGGGACATAGAAGACGCAGCCCATTCCGGCAACGAAATCGCACAGCTCGCTCTGGACATCTACGTGTACAGGATCGCCAAGTACATAGGTGCCTACGCCGCGGCGATGAACGGCGTGGATGCGATCGTGTTCACCGCTGGTGTCGGTGAGAACTCACCTTACGTCAGGGAAAAAGTGTGCGAGTATCTTGGTTTTCTCGGAGTGAAGATCGACAGACAGTTGAACGACGTGAAGGGTTTGGAGAGGATCATAAGCACGCCTGATTCCAAAGTTGCCGTTCTGATCGTTCCGACCAATGAAGAACTCGTGATCGCGAGGGACACTAAATACATAGTCGAGAACAAGGTGAAGGAACTCAAACTCTTTTGAGCACTATTGGGGGCTCGAGCCTCAGGCCGATGCCCCCGTTCTTGACGCCTTCGACGATCGTGAGCACCGCGTCTCTCCTCGGATCACCGTAGATCGGTACGAGCCTTTTGGGTTGTAAGCTTCGTTTCACGAACTCACTAAACCAGAACATGAGATGCTCGCAGGACAGAACGAATACGAACTTGCCCCTGTTCTTCAGTAAGTAAGCTGTGGCTTCGATGAACGAAGAGGCTTCGCTGAAGCTGGTGGACCTACCCTCGCTTCGCAACTTCGAAGGGCTCGGAACACTCGCCAGATGATGGGGAGGATTCGATACCACGAGGTCGAACCGTTCAGCGCTGAAGAGTTCCCTCACTCGCTCACATGAGATGTTGTGAACGAACATCTTGTCTTCGAGCGAATTCATTCTGACCGTTTCACGTGCCAACTCGGCCAAGAACTGATTCTTCTCGATGCAGTGAATCGAAACATCGTGGTTCATAGCAAGGAAGGCAGAAACGATGCCCGTACCACAGCCCAACTCGATCACCAAATCGTTCTTCTTGGGCTTTGTGTACCATGCGAGCAGAGTGGATGCGTGTGTGGGCCTGTGATCTTTACCAACGTCTGGCACGCGAACGTGTATCAGCAAATTTGGATCGAACTCACCTCTCGTTGACCTCGACGAGCCCAAACTTCTCTGTCCCTCCAAGAACCTGAGTCTTCGAGAATGTGAATTTGGTATCTCTCAACTGTAGAGCCTTTGTTCCGGCAAGAACGGACGCGAAACTATCTATCACGGAGTAACTGCTCGCCACGACAGCGGTGTCTGCGTTGATCTGTGTGCTCCTCACACGAAGTTTGGAGAAGTTCTCCACGTTCACGCCGATCTTTCCGCTGATCCAACTGTCGATGGTTTCGAGTACCGAAAAGTCCGAGACAAAAACCGCAGTCCTTGTTGAATAAATCGAGCAGGAATAAATCCTCACTCGAGAGCTTCGAGAAACTTTCAGCTGAGCCATCTTCGAGTTCATGATGATGGCATCGCCACAGTTGAGAAGCTCCAAGGTGCCGAAATCGGACGAATCTATCCACAGCTTTCTGACGTTGTCGATGATCATCTGGGAAGCCTTGACGTTCTTCAGGGCAGTCAAGAAGGATCTGTTGATCTCGAATTTCGCCTTCGAAAGGTCCACGTCCGAGAGCCACAACGTCGTCGCACCGTCTATCGAGACGTTCGTTTCAACCGTCGCACCCATTGCGATGAGTTTTCCCGACTCCACCACGGAGAGATTTCCCGATCCTGTCACCTTCGCACCGTGTTCGAGAACGAGTGTTCCACGCACTATGAGTTCACAGTTGTTGTTTATTTTGAGAGTCGAACTTGTTTTCAGTACGACCGTCTGCCCGGCGGGTACGACAACCCTGCCAAAGACGACGTGCTCAGAGGAGAGAGAACAACTTTCGTTGAGGTTCATGAGAACGGAGCTTTGAAGCTGCGAAAATTCCATTCTTTTGTAGTAAAGGACGGGGAAACTTTCGTTCGTGGCCGCGTCCAGATCGCACACGAGTGCGAACTGATCCGCCAGCTCACTCGACTTAGTTTCGTAAGTTTCGATCTTTCCGTCTCGTACAACGTAGACCCTGTGGGTGCGGTTCGAAACGATCTTGCCTTGATTGAGCTGTGGGGGAGTTGGTGGGATGGGCACCACGACGAACTTGTAAGTCTGATCGACGACGTTCGATCCACTGTCTCTGCAAACGATCCTCAACCTTCTCTCACCAGAGTGCATGAAGAAGGTGTCGAGCACCAACTTGTTTCTCTGCGGTGGATCGATCCTCACACCGTCCAGATAGACGCTGTAACGCAACGATTCTGGTTCATCCCAGTCATCTTCTGCGAACAAGTCCAACGTCGTTTTTCCCAACATTACATAGCTTGGGATCCTCAATCTGATCGTTGGAGCTTTGTCTTTACTGGCATCTATGTACAAGCGAATCGAGGAAGATCTAACGCCATTCTTGATGGGAGTCAAGATCAACGTCGTGTTGTAGTTCTTTCTCCAAGGTATGCTCAGCTGTGGTACTGGCAGAGTGACTTTCTTTCCATCGATCTCTAATTCGACTTCGTCGTAGTTCTCGAGTCCCGTGATGAGCAACTGTGAATTTTTGAATTGATAGCTCACCGCGGCGAGCACGAAACAACTCGTGAAGAGCAAAAGAAAGGCCAAGTTTCTCATGTGGCGAGCTCCTCTTCGATCATTTGGCGTTTGAACATGCGTGCGTACAAGCCGTCCAAGTTCATCAATTCTTCGTGCGTGCCCTTCTCAACGATCATACCCTCGTCCAGTACGATTATCAGATCGGCGTCTCTGAGCACCTTCAACCTGTGCGTGATGATGATCATGGTCTTTTCCTTGAACTGGCTCCTCAGCGAATCGATGATCTTTTCCTCCGTTTCAGGATCCACCGCGGACAAGCAATCGTCGAACACGAGCACATCTTTGTTGGTGTAAAGCGCGCGAGCGATCGTGACTCTTTGTCTCTGCCCACCGGAGAGCGTGACACCCCTCTCACCGACCACCGTGTCGTAGCCTTCTGGGAACTTCAGTATCTCGTCGTGAACGGCGGCGAGTTTCGCACATTCTTTCACTTTTTCCATGTCGATGTCTTCCTGGGCGAAGGCTATGTTCTTCTTTATCTGATCAGAGAACAAGAAAGATTCTTGAGGTACGAAGGCTATCAAACTGCGTATGTTCTCAGAACTGATGTCGTTTATGTCCACGCCGTTGATGAAGATCTTGCCACGCTCAACAGGGTAAAGCTTTGCAAGAAGTTTCACGATGGTAGATTTGCCACTGCCCACCGTGCCAACGATTCCAATCATCTCACCTTTTTTGATGGAAAAGCTGACGTGCTTGAGGACATCCCTCTGGCTCGAGGGATATCTGTAGGTCAGATCAGCAAACCTTATCGTTTCGATGCGATCGATCCTGACAGGATTTTTCGGCTCTTCAACCTGAGGTATCTCTTTCATCACCTGCATGATCCTCTTGTACGAAGCCCTACCGCTCTGGACCATGTTGAGGACCCATCCGAGAGCCATCATGGGCCAAGTCAGCATGCCCAAATAGGAGTTGAAGGCGATGAACTCACCGAGAGTGACTTTTCCACGCACGACCATGGGACCACCGAAGAACAACGCGAAGGCGTGCGCAAGCGATGCCAAAAAACTCATCAAAGGAAAGAACACGGACGAAACCTTCGCCAAGGATATGCCCGCCCTGTAACTTTTCCACGATCTGTCTTTGAACATCTTCCAGAATTTCTCGTCGGCGGCGAAACTCTTAACGATCTTTATCCCAGCGATCGTCTCCTCGGTCAGCTCGCTCACCGCCGAGAACTGGTTCTGGACTTCCATGAACCTGTTGTGGATGATCCTACCGAAGAAGAGTGCTACCAGTGCGAGCGCCGGCAACGGTATCGAAGCGAGCCAGGTGAGTTTCCAACTGACCGTGCGACCCATGAAGAGAACCGTCATGATCGCCATGAAAGTCGCATCAACCGTCATGACGACCCCTTGAGCGAGCGCCATTCGGACAGCTTGAAGATCGTTCGTGAACTTGGCCATCAGATCGCCACTTCTGGTCCTATCGAAGTAACCCAAGGACAGCGAGAGCAGCTTGTCGAACATAATCTTTCTGGCGAGGTATTCGAAACGTCTCGCGTTACCTATGATGAAGTACCTCCAGAAGAAGCGCATGATGGTTATAGCCAAGGCTATTCCGACGATCCAGCCGACCATCACGGCGACGAAGCTCATCGTGGGTTGGTTGGACCTCAAATGGTCCACAACCTGGCCGATGAACCTGGGGATGTACAGCTGTAACAGATCGACAACGATCAGGGTCAGAATTCCTATCAGATAGCTGTACCAATGTTTTTTCACGAATTCCAACAGCACACGATCAGCCTCCGACGAACTCTTTCATCCTCTTCACACCTTCGGTCAAGTTTTCCTCGCTCGTCGCGAACGAGAGTCTCGCAAAACCAGGTGCGTTGAACGCAGAGCCTGGTACCAGAGCGACGTGGGCTTCTTGCAGTAGCTTTGTGCAGAAACTGACATCGTCTTTGTCGAACCGGCTCACGTCGACGAGCACGTAGAACGCTCCACTGGGTCGAACGAAGTTGAAATTGGCCTCTTGGAGCAGCTTGCAAACGAGGTCCCTTCTCTGTCTGAACCTTTCGAACATGTAATTCGTGTCCACGTCGAAGGCCTTCAGCGCGGCGTACTGGGCAACGGTGTTTATGTTTGAGGTGGTGTGTGCCTGTACCTTCGCCGCCGCCTTGGCGATCTCGACTGGAGCCACAAGATAGCCCACACGCCAGCCGGTCATGGAGTGAGATTTTGAAAAGGCGTTCACGAGCGCAACGTTCTTTCCCTGCGAAATACTGTACATGGAAGCGTACTCACCGTCGTAGACCAAACAGTCGTACACTTCGTCCGAGATGATGAATATATCTTTCTCGATCGAAAGTGCGTGTATTTGTTTCAAAAGATCGACATCGTACACTACTCCCGTCGGATTGTTGGGACTGTTCAACACGAGCACCTTCGTTCTGGGGGTGATCGCACTCTCTATCTGTTCGATCGTCGGGATGAATTTGCTTTCAAAGCTCGTTTTCAGGTGCACCGCTTTGCCCCCGAGGATACGGACCATCGGTTCGTAACTGACCCAGCACGGGTCTATGATGATGACTTCATCGTTCTCCTGCACGAGCGCCGCAAGGCAGTTGTAGATGGCCTGTTTTCCTCCGTTCGTCACGATGACCTGCTCCATGGTGCAAGGAACTTTGTGCCTTTCTGAAACGTGTTTAGCGATTTTTTCTCTCAGTTGTGGAATGCCTGAAGAGTCCGTGTACTTGGTGAAGCCGGCCTTCAGAGCTTCTATCGCCGCTTCCACTATGGGCTGTGGCGTTGGAAAATCGGGTTCGCCCGCCGTGAGGTTGACCACGTCGATACCCTTCTGCCTCATCGACTGAGCCAGCGCGTTGATCTCAAGTGTTTTTGAACCAGCGACGCTCTTGATCCTCTCAGAAACGTTCATGATATTCCTCCTTTCAGCCCTCGGCCTTTTCTCCCCTTTTCACGAAGCCCATCGTCACATAAGAAATCAGCAGGAACACCACTGAAAAGACGAACAACGAGCCATAACCAACCAGATCTATGAAAGCACCGGCGAGGGGCGGTGCAACGATGTTGGCGGCCATCGAGAAGAAGTAGTACAGCCCGGTGTAACCACCGACCTTTTCAGATCTGGTCATGTCGACCACCATAGGCAAAGAGTTCACGTTTACCAATGCCCAGCCAGCACCGCTGACGGCGAAGACCAAATAGAAGAGCAACAAAAGAGTACCACCCGTCAAGAAGCGTGAGAACAAGATGGCGATGAGCAAACATACGACCATGACGGTGAGACCAAGCCTTATGGTTTTCCTCCTGCCGAGTTTTGCACCTATGAAGCCTGCGGGCAGAGCGAAGATCATGAAAGACAAGGAAAAAACTCCCAAGACGAGTGCCCCCGTGCTCTCGCTTATGTTCATGTGAAACTTCGCATAGCTGGTGAAGAAGGTTTCTATCGCGTTGAACCCGACGAACCAAAGAAATATGGACGCGAGCATCATCA
>JAPYWY010000047.1 GCA_028276125.1 Pseudothermotoga sp. | reverse complement strand
AAGCGCTCAAAAGCGGACTTTTCGCAGCGAGTTTCAGACTCGTCAAGATACTGACGTTCCCACTGAAGTACACGGCAAAAGTGGACTGAACAGCGTTGAGGAGCATGTAAACTACCCCGGTCAGCAGCACGAACCACATGTTAGTTATTAGGTTCTCGGTCTTCAACGTTTCGTAGGTCACCAGCGCGAGGAAAGTGCTCAAACCTATCTGAGAAACGTTGAAGAGATAACTCGTCAGCCGTTTACTCTTCACAAGAAAAAGTCCCGCGAAGAGCACCGAGGCCGAGGCTATCAGCATGGCTGAAGCATCCTGAAGAACGACCGCTGCCAACACGTTGATCAACATGCCACCGGTGATCCTCACCTGGGGTTTGATGTTGCTGTTTATCCAAAAACCGATCGCTTCCGACGCAAGCCCGAAACCGAGGAACAGCAAGAAAGTCCAACCGAACTGCGCGGGACGTTTTTCATAGAGGGTTATTAACGAGAAGATGTAGAGCACGAACAACGATGCTGAATAGTACAGAAAAGCCTTCTTCACGCGATCAACTCCGCTGGTTCCTGCCGGGGAGCCTCTCAAATCCTCACCAGACTTCGATGTTACCAACTGCAGAGATCAACATCGCCAAGAAGCTTCCTGCGATGAGCAGTATCTTCCACAGCTTCTTCATGGCCATCCCCCCTCACCCAGTCTTTTTGGCTGGCTCCGCTTTTTCTCCGCTCAGGGGACAGCCCCGGCAGGAGGTTTCATTCCAAAGCCTTTGCCAATCTTTCGACGATCTCTCGAACCCCTCTTCTTGTCAACGCAGAATAAGGAATCACTTCGCTGCCGAACTCGTCTGAAAAGTATTGTACCACTTTTTTCAATTGAGCTTCACTCAACTTATCTGTCTTACTCAGAACGATGAGCAGCTTCAAACCGTAGTACTCACAATACTCTACGAAAATCCTATCACTTTCCTGAGCCGTGAGTCTACTGTCAACGAGCAGAACGCTGAGCTTGATCTCGTTCTTTCTGAGCGAGAAGTAATCCTCGATGAGCTTCTTCCATTGTCGTCTTTCCGTCTTCGAAACGGCGGCATAACCGTATCCGGGCAGGTCCACAAAGTAATATCGTTCGTTGACGAGATAGAAATTGATCGTCCTGGTCTTGCCAGGAGTCTTACTCACCTTGGCGAGCTTTTGGTTGAACAGGATGTTCAAAAGTGTGGATTTTCCAACGTTCGATCGTCCGGCGAAACACACATCACCTTCGAGCGGCTGGGGAAACTGTTCAACAGTGCGAGCGGCCACAAAGAATCGCACTGACCTCACAAGCACGATTCCCTCACCGCCTGTTCAACGTTGTCTATCAGTACTATCTCGAGGTTCCTCAGAACTTCCTTCGGAAGTCTGACCAAATCCTTGTCGTTCGATCTTGGAAGCAACACTCTCTTGATGTTGTGCCTGTGCGCTGCCAAGACCTTCTCCTTCACACCCCCGACCGCCAAGACTTTGCCGCGTAGCGTGATCTCTCCCGTCATCGCAGTGTCGTTTCTCACCTTTTTCTTGAGCACACTCGAAATGATCGCGACACTCATCGTCACACCGGCCGAAGGACCGTCTTTTGGTACTGCACCCTCGGGAACGTTTATGTGAACATCGCTGTTTTCGAAGACATCTTTCGCATCTTGGCCACAGAAGACTCTTGCAACGCTCAACGCGATTCTGGCGGATTCTCTCATGGTTTCTCCGAGCCTTCCTGTGAGTATCAGACTCCCCTTCCCTGGCATCAAAGTGCACTCGACCAGCACGAGCGTACCTCCGTACTCGGTCCAAGCGAGACCTTGGACTGCGCCCACCTCTGGTTCTGAGAGAGAGTAAAGATCCGTGTTCCTCTCTGGACCAAGTATCTTACTCAGTCTGTGCACGTTCACGATGAATTTATCATGACCCTGTTCAAGGTTCAGCACAGCGGTCCTGACAACTTTCTCCAAGCTTCTCGTGAGTTGTCTCACACCAGCTTCCCTCGTGTAGGAACGAATGATCTTCATTATTGCTGCATCGCTCATTCTGAAAGTTTTCCCATCGACGTTGTGCTCGGAAAGGATCTTCGGAAGGATGTAATTCTTTCCTATCACGAACTTCTCATGCTCGGTGTAGCTCTCGATCTCTATGATCTCCATTCTGTCCAGGAGTGCTGGCGGTATGGTGTGCGTGACGTTCGCCGTGGTGACGAAGAGAACCTGTGACAGGTCGAAGGGCAACTCGATGTAGTGATCAACGAATTCCTTGTTCTGCTCTGGGTCGAGGACTTCCAAGAGTGCAGCTGCGGGATCACCCTGAAAGCTCACCGCAAGTTTGTCTATCTCGTCGAGTAGCATCACAGGATTTTTGCATTGCGCCGATCTGATGAGCTGTAGGATTCGACCCGGCATCGCACCAACGTAGGTGCGCCTGTGGCCCTTGATCTCGGCCTCGTCCCTCAAACCTCCGAGTGACATCCTCACGAACTTTCTGTTCAAAGCCTGTGCCACAGCACGGCCTAAGGAAGTCTTACCGACACCGGGTGGGCCGACCAGACACAGTATGGGCGCTTTCGCATTCTTGCTCCTCTTTCTGACTGCGAGGAACTCGAGGATCCTTTGCTTGGCCTCACTCAACCCAAAGTGACTTTCCTCGAGGACCTGTTGAGCGTAGTGAAGATCATCGTTCTCTTGAAGTACAGTCTGCCAAGGGAGGCTCAGAATCCAATCGAGATAGGATCTGACGACCGTTGCCTCGGCAGAATAGGGCGACATCCTCTCCAACCTTTGGATCTCCAACAGTGCTTTCTGATGAACGTGATCTGGAAGCTTGAGAGAAGCGAGTTTCTGTCTCAGTTGCGCTGTCTCGCTGTCTTTTTCGCCGAGTTCTTCGCTGATCGCCCTGAGCTTTTCTCTCAGGAAGAATTCCCTCTGTGTTTCCTCTATCCGCCTTCTGACTTTGCTGTCAAGTTCGTGTTCTATTTCGAGCAGTTCGTTCTCCCTTATCAGGATCTCCAGAATCTTTTCCAATCTCTTCGCGGCTTGATCTTCATCCAGCAAGCTTTGCTTCTCTTCGTTGGGGATGGTTAGTAGGGAAGAAACGAGGTCTGAGAGTTTGTCTGCGTCGTCCACACGGAGTATACCCTCGATCATTTCAGACGAATATCTCTGGGTATAGTGAGCGTACTTCAAGAAGTTGTCGCGGACGCTCCTGATCAACGCTTCAATCTTTTTGTTCTTCCTGCATTTGCTCCTCCGCAGTTCTATCTCCACCAAGAGTGGCCCTTCCTGAGCGATGTTCTTTGCGTATGCGCGCACCTTCCCCTCGAGCAAGACCCTGAAACTTCCATCTGGCAGATGCACGGCCTGAAGCACAGTGCACACGGTGGCCGTTTTAGACAAAACGTCCTTAACTTCCATCGAAGCGTCCTTCTGGTAAACGACGAGGATGTATCTGTTGTAAGATTCGATGGAGATCTCAAGAGCGTTCAACATCTCCTCGGAAGTCACGTGTACAGGTACGACGGTCTGTGGAAAGACCACGGGCCCACCAACGAGCCTGAGGAACGGCAAAACCTTCGGTATGGAATTCTCACCGGTGGTTTCCTTGGCTAATTTCTCCAGTTTCTCAAACTTGCGCAACTTCTGACCACCTCTTCGAGAGTTCTGACAAGAACCTTTCGTCCTGTGATTCTACCGATACGACCCTTCCATTCTCACAGAAATCGAAAGCGATCTTTATCTCCTCACCACTCCAAAACGTATCGATCTTGTCTGCCCATTCGACGAAAACAACCCCGTCTCCGCGCTCCAAGATCTCTTCCAGCTCCATCAGCACTTCGACATCCTTGTCTATCCTGTACAGATCGATGTGATAGACCTTCACCTTTCCCTCATAAACGTTCACGAGGGAAAACGTAGGGCTACGCACTTGCGCCGGGTTTAACCCCAACTTCGATGAGCAGTGCTTAACGAAGCTCGTCTTACCAGAACCGAGGTCCCCGACGAGCAAGACGACCATACCAAGTTTAACCAAGCTGGCGAAAACCTCTGCAAACTTGGCGAAAGTTTTCTCTTCGAAACAACCGAAAATCCTCTTCATCTAAGTTTTCTCGACCTTTTTGATTATTTCAAGCACTTCCGAATGAACCTTGCCGTTGCTGAACAAATACTCCCCACTCGACAGATGCGCGGGTCTACCTTGGAGATCGCTGACGCATCCATTGGCCTCCGGAACGATCAACAACACGGGTGCTACATCCCAGGGGTTGGCTCGCTTTGCGACGAAGAAATCAAACCTTCCGCACGCCACGTAAGATGCCGCAAGGACGGCGCTTCCAACCATGCGCATCCTGCGCACGTGTTTCTCAATGGCGTTTATGAAGTGCCCTGTGAAACCAACGTAGAAGCCAACGTTTCCTATCGATTCTTTCAACATTGTGTTCGATGAAACGTTGATCCTCTCTCCATTCTTGTACGCACCTTCACCCGCCACAGCGTAGAAGGTTTCGTTCAAAACAGGATCGTGAACGACGCCGACCAAAACGTTACCGCCCTCCGAGTACGCTATGCCTATCGCAAAAGAAGGCAGTCCGTGCACGAAGTTCATCGTTCCGTCTATTGGATCCACTATCCAAAGTCTCTGTCCCGTCTCGAAGCGGTCTTCTTCGGCGAGTATAGCCTCTTTTGGAAAACGTTTTTCAATCTCGCACACGATCATCTGCTGCGCGTGTTTATCGCAGTCGCTCACGATATCCTGAAAGGAGGACTTTTCCTTCACGTTCAACGCGTTGCCCCAATGCTGCAACAGATAGAACCCCACTCTTCGTGCAAGTTTTATCGCGAAATCGAGCCTGTCCAAACAGATCGCCTCCCACGAAAGAATAAGGGGTCCTGACGGACCCCGTTGGTGGGTGCGGCAGGGATTGAACCTACGACCTCTTCCTCGTCAAGGAAGCGCTCTCCCACTGAGCTACGCACCCACGCACCTAAATATTACCACAGCGAGGTTCAACATGCAAGTCCCTTTTTGGACAAGATTGTTCTTGTACAACGACTTAACCATCGTGAAATCAACCTCGGCGGCAAGATGATGCTATAATCTTCTATGGAAAAAAACTAATGGGAAGATCATTGGGAGGTGTTTGCATGAAATCCATTAGAGGAAGAATTTTATTCTGGTTCCTAACAACAACTCTGGTGCTTCTGGCAATTTTAGGTTTGTTTATTTATTTTCAAACGAAGAACACCGTGCTCCCGCTCACTCAGGAATTGGCCTTGCAGGTCGTGGATGGGAACGCCCGCATGGTTTCTGAATGGTTGAGCGGTCGTTCCTTCGAACTCAAATCCATCGCCATGGGACTGGAAAGCATGGTGGCGATAAAGATATTGCAACAGAAGGACGTTGTCTCTGGAACCCTTTACTCGATAGCTCTGCAGCTGTCGAGCAAGCTCAAGGAAAGAAAAGAAGTGTTCGACACTTACTTCGTAGCGGACTACAAAGAAGGCTTGCTCTACGAAACGGATGGAAATAACGTGGTTTCTTCGAGCGCTAAGGAGAGGGAGTTCTACAAGAAGATCATCGAAGAAAAACAAGATTCCTTTATCGGCGAGCTGCACGTGTCCGAGCTGACCAAGCGACACGTCATAGTCGTCGCACACAAGGTCGTCGATTCTTTCGGTGACGTCGTGGGTGTCTTCGGTGCGACGATTCCGTTGGAGAGTTTGTCCAAGATGGTCTCGCGCATCGCGATGGGTGAAGTAGGTTTCGGCTGGATCGTTGATGGCACAGGCTTGGTGTTGGCACACCCTGAGCGATCCAAGGTGGGTCAGTTCAACGTGTTGAAAAGCTCTCAGGCTGGGTACAAAGGATTGGAAGAACTCGCGTCCAAGATGGTGAAAGGTCAACAGGGCTTTGGAACCATCCTTACGCCTGACGGCAAAAGGTTGTTCTTAGCTTTCACACCCATTCCCGGCACACCCAACTGGGCGTTGGGATTGGCGATAGTGGAATCGGAATTGTTCGCGAGGGCGAACAAGATGATCTTCATGGTCCTGATAGTTCTGTTGATCATCGTCGGTATGATCGTTCTGGTGTCTTTCATCGTTGGCCAGAGCATATCCAAACCGATCAAATCTTTGGCGCAATCCGTTCAGAAGTTCGGTTCCGGCGATCTGGCAGTCGAATTCCATGTTAAGGCGAGGGACGAGACTCTGCAGATGGCTTCGGCACTCAAGGATATGGCTCAGTCTCTGAGAAATTCTCTCAGCCTCACCAAGAGCTCCGCATTAGAACTGGACAAACTTTCGAGTGAGCTCGAGAGCGTTGCTAAAGAAAGTGAAAGACTTGCGACCATGCTGAGCGAGCAGGCGGATCAGCTCAACAAGAACGTTCAAAACGTATCCGCTTCCATGCAACAGGTGGGCTCGGGTGTTGAAGAAGTCGCGGCGAGCGCACAGAACGTTTCGAAATCGGCACAACAGCTGAGTGAAAGATCGGAGAGAGTTTCCAGAGCTGCGAAAGAGGGCGAGAAAGCCGTTGAGAAAATAGTTCAGATAGTGAATTCGGCTAAGGAGATGGCCGACTCCACCGTGCAAACTGTTGGCAGGCTCGCCGAAGATGCGCAGAACGTCGCGATGGTTGTCGAGACCATAAACGCGATCGCCGAACAGACGAACTTGCTGGCGCTGAACGCGGCGATCGAAGCCGCCAGAGCCGGTGAGGCAGGAAGAGGGTTTGCGGTGGTTGCCGACGAGATAAGGAAACTTGCAGAACAGAGTAAGCAGGCAACGGGTAACATAGCCAACATACTCAAGAAGATCCAGCAGGGTGCGAAGGAAGCGGACGAGAAGACAAGTGAAACGGCAAAAGTTGTGGAGGAAGCCGCAAACCAAGCGGCAGCAGTCGGTGGGAAGTTGAAGGACATACTGTCGGAGGTCGAATCGATGGCCAGCATGGTGGAATCGACCGCTGCGAGTGCACAGGAACAGAGTGCAGCCGCACAAGAGATGGCCAGCGCTGTCGACGGTGCAACGAAGGCGATCGCCGATATAGCAGCAAGGCTCGAAGAGATGGTGAAAAGTGTCAAGCGGCAGGCAGAGTTAATCGTGCAGAATCGTCAAATAGGCGACGAACTCAAGCAGATATCGCACAAACTTCTGGAGTCGCTCGAGAAGTTCAAGCTCTGATGATGGGATTCTTCTACGAAGCGCCGCAGTCGCGGCGCTTTTTCATTTTATCTTAGCATTGGATACGAGTTCTTGTGTGGCGACTATAGTATAATTCGCGTGTGAGAAAAGTTGGGAACTGGGGACTGGCTGAATGAGGCAGATCTTCATCAGTGACATACACATAGGTGACGGTTCGGCCAAAGATGATTTTGAGTTCGACGATGAACTCGTCGATCTACTTGAACATTTCTCAACGCAACCGGACGTCGAGTTGATAATCGTTGGAGACGGGTTGGAACTGCTCGAGAGCCGTGCGGTCAAGGACTTCGGCTTGACATCTTTCGATGTTCTGGTCTCTTCGCTGGATGGAACGGCCCTGTCAGGCATAGAGAGCAGGCATCCAAGGCTCTTTGAAAGTTTCAGGAAGTTCTCAAAACACCACAGGATCATCTACATCGTGGGAAACCACGACTACTATTTGTTCGCGAATCAGAGGTTGAAAGACGAGCTACGGAACATGCTTGGGTGTGAGGTGGTACCGTACTATTACAACGAGGACGCTGGGCTTCTCGCAATGCATGGAAACCAGTTCGATCTCATCAACAAGTTTACGAGGGACGGCGACGGAACCATCGTTCCCCCGCTCGGTGACTACATGGCCAGGTACATGATGTTCCACTTCGACGAGTACCTCGAGTCCTTGGTCCCATCCGAGATCCTGTCAGATTACGACAACGTCAGGCCCAGCCTCGACGTGTTCCACTGGTTCGAGAGGGTCTTGGAAGTTTACGATCTGGGAGTGGATGTCCTCGAGCTGTGGATAAGCACCTTCCTCAAGATGATGCAGACCGTTGAAGCACGCACATGGATGAAGAAGAATTTCCCACGCTTGAGGTGCCTTTCCAAGGTCTTTTTGAACAAGTGGGGCGGAATAACGTTAGGTTCTCTTTTGGTCCGAGCCGTCATGAAAATCAGGGGGTTGCGTCGCAGCGATTATCTGTTCAGGAGAGCCAAGAAATTGTTCAGGGAAGGAGAGTTGAAAGCTGACGAGTTGGTCGGCTATGTTGATGGCGAACTTCGCTTTCCAAAACTGAACGTTGTGGTCTTTGGTCACATACACCACCATGCCTTCCGTGTGGTTCCAGTGAGAGGGCAGAACAAGTTTTACATAAACTGTGGCACGTGGAGGCCCGTCGTGGAGAAGGTCAACGGTAGGAAGAAGTACGGCTTTCAGAAAAAGGCGGAACTCTTCTACGCGGTCGTTTCGGCTCCGAAGAACGGAGATTTGGATATCACAACGAACGTGAAGAACAAAACCAGTAAGAGCAAATTCTTGTGAGGTGATGTTCTTGCTCAGAAGACTCGTTCATGATCTGGTGGAGAAAGTGCTCAGCGAGTTCGGTCTTTCGTACCAGTTCGAAGTTGAAGTCCCACCCGAAGGCTTTGGCGATTTTTCGACAAACGCGGCTTTGATTGGTGCTAAGCACGCGAAGCGTAATCCTATGGAACTCGCAGAAAAAATAGCCGAAAAGTTGAAGGGTGAGGATGTTTTTGACTCGGTGGAGGTTGCGAGACCTGGGTTCATCAACTTTAGACTGAGCAGGAAAGCCTACGTTGACGTTTTGAGACAAATAATAAGCAACGAAGCTTATCCCATACGTAAGTCCGAACCGATGAAAATCCAGTTCGAGTACGGTAGTGCCAACCCGACGGGCCCATTCACGGTGGGGCACGGCAGGCAACTCGTCATCGGAGATGTACTTTCGAACGTTTTCAAAGAACTCGGTCACGATGTCACCCGAGAGATGTACATCAACGACGCGGGAAGACAGATAAATCTACTCGCCAAGTCTCTGTGGGTGAGGTACAACCAGTTGCTCGGTTCACAAGATTTGGAGATACCCGAAGACGGTTACAGGGGAGAATACCTGATAGACATCGCCAAGAAACTCTTGAAAGAAGTTGGAGATGTTTACAAAGACCGATGGGACTCTGAGACGGA
>JAPYWY010000046.1 GCA_028276125.1 Pseudothermotoga sp. | reverse complement strand
CAACTACTGTGACCGTCGAACCGGCGTTCTACTCTGTGATAGAGGCCCAAATCACCCCACAGGAGATCACCAAAGTTCTGGGGCGTGGCGAGGTTTCAGGGGACGAACTTAAAATCGACAGCTTCACTGTGAAGTGCGATGGAAAGTATGTCAGGGTGTACAGCAAACAGAAGAGCAACGAGAAGGCTTCTTTGGAAAAAGCTCTGAAGGTTTTCAACCCGACCGAGCACTCCTTGTTCGTCTTTGTCGATTTTGCGCCCATCATCGAAAAACTTCTTGGAATGAAATCACAATCAGTCTTCGTTGCGGTTGGAACAGTCAGCAACAATGTTTACACCACAGACTGGTATATCAAGTGAGGGAGGTGTGTTGATGAACAAGAAACTCGTGTACTTCTTCGCAAACGGTGTGGCAGAAGGAAACGCCGAAATGAAGGACATACTCGGTGGTAAAGGTGCAAACCTCGCCGAGATGACGAACCTCGGTATACCGGTTCCACCCGGGTTCACCATTTCTGCCGAGGTGTGCAGGTATTACTATCAGCATGGTCGTACGTATCCCAAGGGACTCAAGGAAGAAGTCGAGCAGGCGATGAAACGGCTTGAACAGGTCACGAAAAAAGGCTTCGGAGATCCCGAAAGACCGTTGCTCGTTTCGGTGAGATCTGGGGCAGCGATCTCCATGCCCGGCATGATGGACACGATACTGAACTTGGGTTTGAACGACGAGACCGTGAAAGGCCTCATCAAGATGACGAACAATCCGAGATTCGCCTACGATGCTTACAGAAGGTTTCTACAGATGTTTGGCGACACTGCGCTGGGTATCGCCAAAAACAAGTTCGAGAACGCGCTCGAGGAGATGAAGAAACAGAAGGGTGTGAAACTCGACATCGAGCTGGACGCGGACGATCTCAAGAAGCTCGTTGAAATCTACAAGAAGATCTACGAGGAAGAGGGCAAGAAATTCCCGCAGGATGTGTACGAACAGCTCTGGCTCGCCATCAACGCGGTGTTCGGCAGCTGGATGAGCGATAGGGCGGTGAAGTACAGAGAGATCAACAACATCAGAGAGGACGAACTGCTGGGTACAGCGGTGAACGTGGTGGCGATGGTCTTCGGAAACATGGGAGAACGTTCCGGAACCGGTGTGGCCTTCACGCGCAACCCGAACACCGGCGAGAAGGAAGTTTATGGAGAGTTCTTGCAGAACGCTCAAGGTGAAGACGTCGTCGCAGGAATCAGGACACCGCTCCCCTTGGCCGAGTTGAAACGCTTGATGCCTGAGGTGTACGACGAACTGATGGCCATCATGGATAAGCTCGAAAGACACTACAAAGACATGCAGGATATAGAGTTCACGGTCGAAGAGGGTAAACTGTACATGCTCCAAACAAGAAGCGGTAAGAGGACATCGAGGGCTGCCATCAAGATCGCTGTGGACATGGCCAAGGAAGGCATAATCAACAAAGAAGAAGCAGTGCTGCGCGTCAAACCAGAGGATATAGAGAGGGTTCTGCACCCGCGTTTCGATGAGAAAGCTCGCGCGAAGGCGAAAGTCATAGCCAAAGGTTTGCCCGCTTCTCCGGGTGCGGCGACGGGCGTGGTGATCTTCGATGCCAAGAAAGCAGAAGAGATGGGAAGAAGTGGCGAGAAGGTCATACTTGTAAGGCCAGAAACGAGTCCGGAAGATGTCGGTGGAATGGCTTTCGCGCAGGGTATCCTCACTTCGAGGGGTGGAATGACCTCTCACGCGGCCGTCGTGGCCAGGGGTATGGGCAAGCCTGCCGTCGTCGGGGCAGAGACGATCGAGGTCAAGGAAGAAGAAGGCTTTTTCAGGGTGAACGATGTTTTGGTGAAAGAAGGAGAATGGATCTCCATAGATGGTGCCACGGGAGAAGTCTTGCTCGGCAAAATCGACACGATCAAGCCTGTTGGTCTTGAGGGCGAAGTGGCCGAACTTCTCAAGTGGGCAGATGAAATCAGAAGACTCGGTGTACGTGCCAACGCCGACATACCGAGGGATGCAGAGGTCGCGAGGAAGTTTGGTGCCGAAGGTATAGGTCTGTGCAGGACGGAGCACATGTTCTTCGAAGCAGACAGGATACCGAAGATGCGCAGGATGATCGTGGCGAAGACGAAAGAAGATAGGGAGAAAGCTTTGAACGAACTTTTGCCGCTGCAGAAGGAAGACTTCAAGGGCTTGTTCAAGGTAATGGCTGGTTATCCCGTCACGATAAGGCTCATAGACCCACCTCTGCACGAGTTCCTGCCACACGACGATGAGCAGATCGAAGAGACCGCAAGGGAACTTGGTATATCATCGAAGGAACTGAAGGACATCGTTAGATCCCTCAGCGAACTCAACCCGATGTTAGGCCATCGTGGTTGTAGGCTCACGATAACGTACCCTGAAATCGCTATCATGCAGACGAAGGCGATCATCGGAGCGGCCATAGAGTTGAAGAAAGAAACGGGCATGGATGTCGTTCCAGAGATCATGATACCCCTTGTAGGTCACGTGAACGAACTCGCCTTTCTGAAGAAGATCATCGCGGAAGTCGCCGACAAGATGATAGAAGAATCCGGTGTGAAGATAGAGTACAAGGTAGGCACCATGATCGAGGTTCCTCGTGCATGCGTCACGGCAGATGAGATAGCGAAAGAAGCCGAGTTCTTCAGCTTTGGGACGAACGACCTGACCCAGATGACCTTTGCCTTCAGCCGTGACGATGTTGGTAAGTTCCTACCCGAATATCTGGAAAAGGGTATACTCGAGCACGATCCGTTCAAGACGCTGGATTACGACGGTGTGGGCGCACTCGTTGAGATGGGAACGAAGAAAGGAAAGCAAGCTAAGCAGAACCTCAAAGTGGGCGTCTGCGGTGAACACGGAGGAGATCCACGCTCGATCCACTTCTTCCACAAGGCCGGTCTCGATTATGTGAGCTGCTCACCGTACAGGGTGCCTGTGGCGAGGCTTGCAGCCGCACAGGCGGTACTCGTTCACGACAAGAAGCTCACGAAGAAGGCTGACTGAAGGACGGGGGCCTCACGGCCCCTTCTTTTCGTATGGAACACTACTACGTTGAGAAACCGAAAAGCGAGCTCAGGGTCAAAATGGCTACACTGAAGTTGAAGAATGGTAGGGTTTATCAATTCGTGACCCCCTCTGGTGTTTTCAGCTTTGGAGAGATCGACAAAGCGACCCGAATTCTTATAGAACACTGTGAGATACGTGGTAAGAAAGTGCTCGATCTTGGTTGCGGTTACGGTGTGATAGGTATCGTGTTGAAAGCTGAATATCCCGATCTGGAAGTTTGCATGAGCGACGTCAACGAACGGGCAGTGGAGTTTGCGAAGATGAACGCGAGGAAAAACAACGTCGATGTCACGATAAAGTTGGGGGCGTTCTTTGAACCTTGGAAGGATGAGAAGTTCGACCTCGTTCTGATGAATCCGCCTCTTGCCGCTGGTAAAAGCGTGGTGCTCAGGTTGATAAGAGAAACCTTTGAACATTTGAACGACGGCGGTTCACTGCAGGTTGTCGCCTACCACAACAAAGGTGGTTCTTACGTGAAGCGGGCGATGGAGGAAATCTTTGGAAACGTTGAGGATCTCTACAAAGAGGGCGGCATCCGAATATACAAATCCATGAAGGTGGCAAAATCGTGCTCGAACTGAGCGATGTTTGCTTCAGTTACGCTGACGGTTTCACTTTGAAGAACATTTGTCTGAGAATAGAAAAAGGATCGTTTGTCCTTCTCGTTGGTGCGAACGGTTCTGGAAAGACGACGTTGTTGAAGATCTTGGCCGGATTACTCCCAGCTCGTTCAGGTTTCATACGCTTGAATGGAAGGGTTGTAGGTTCTGAAGAACTACGAGAATACTGTTGCTACGTGTCTCACAATCCGTTCGATCAAATCGTTGGCTCGACGGTTGAGGAAGACATAGCTTTCGGTCTGGAGAACCTCGGACTGAGCAGAAACTGTATTCGAAACAAGGTCGATCGAGCCTTGAGAACGTTCAATCTTTCAGAAAAGAGTTCTGCCAACCCGCTCACGCTCTCGGGTGGTACCGCACAGAAACTCGCCGTCGCATCGATGTACGTGCTTGAGCCGGAAGTGTTCCTCTTGGATGAACCCACATCGATGTTGGACGATTTCGGCGTGACTGAACTGAAGGAAGCACTTAGGGAACTCAACAGAATCGGCAAGACGATACTCGTCTCGACGCACGAACCAAGAGTCTTCCTCGAGCTGGCAACTTCCGTGGTTCACATGATCGACGGCAGTGTGGATTTTCATGGTAGTGTGAACGAATTTCTTGGGCGGCAATTTGACGATGTCGAATTCTGAGCTGACTTTGATCGATGTGGTTTTTGGCTACGAGAACAACAAGAATTTGTTCAACGGTTTGAACGTGACCGTACGAGGCGGCCAACTGTTGCTTGTTCAAGGTCCAAACGGCAGCGGTAAATCCACGTTGCTCAAACTCATGGCAGGTTTACTCAAACCACAATCTGGTTCTGTTCTGTTGAACGGGAATTCCGTGGACCATCGCAGTTTCAGAAAGATCGGCTATGTGATGCAAAGGGCTGAGGATCAGTTCTTCTGCGAGTCTGTTTTCGAGGAGATCGCTTTTTCAGCGAGAAATTTTGGACTCGACAACATCGCGGAACGTGTTAGAAAGGCTGTTCTTGACGTAGGCCTTAAGGACAGCGTGCTTGAAAAGAGTCCATTTCAGCTCTCGGAAGGTGAAGCGAGGCGTGTTGCCATCGCTTGCGCTCTGGTGCACGAGCCTGTGCTTTTGCTGCTCGATGAACCTTTGATCGGTCTGGACAAAATTGGTAAAGAGATGGTGCTTGAGATTCTGAAAAATCAGAAAAAGGTTGGAAAGATCGTCGTAGTCACGAGCCATCGTTCGGACAATCTTCGAGATCTGGCAGACGTTTTTCTCACACTTTGATCTTCTGCAAGCGAAGGAGTATAATTGTTGTGCAATACACTCGTTTGGGGGGTTGAGAGGATGAAAAGATTTTGGATCATCGCAATCTTGGCTGTGGCGGCACTGATCTTTGCAGAAGTCAAGAATCCAGACACCATCATCACTGTCACAATTGGTGAGCCAGACACGCTTGATCCACACTATGCGTACGATACGGCAAGTGGCGAGGTTCTGACGCAGATCTACGAATGTCTGATCGAGTACGTCGGTGACAGCGTCGTCCAAATGGCGCCGAGACTCGCCACGGCGGTACCGAGTCTGGAAAACGGGCTCATCAAAGACGGTGGCAAGACTTACGTGTTCCCGATCAGGAAGGGCGTCAAGTTCCACAACGGGGCGGAGTTGACACCGGAAGATGTCGAGTACAGCTTCGAACGTGGCTTGTTGTTTGACCCGGCAGGTGGACCGATGTGGATGCTCTGGGAGGCTCTGTTTGAAGTCTACTCGTTAGACGAGTTCGTAGAAAAGATCGTTGGTAAACCCCTTAGTGAAATCCTCGATCCAGCCACGAAGGAGCCGCTTCCAGAATACCGTGATGCACTGATCAAGGTCTACACGGACTACATCGATCCAGCGATCGAAGTTGAGGGGAACAACGTGGTGTTCAAACTCTCGAGGCCTTTCGGTCCGTTCCTGTCGATCCTCTGCGGCTATTCCACGTGGAGCATGGTCTTGAACAAGCAGTGGGCGATCCAGCAAGGTTGTTGGGATGGCAAGCCCGACACCTGGTGGAAGCACTGGGACCTTCCAAAGGAAGAATCACCGCTTTATGCGAAGGCGATGGGAACAGGGCCGTTCAAGCTTGTAGAGTGGGATAGGACACAGATGAGGGTCATTCTCGAAAGGTTCGATGATTACTGGAGGAGACCTGCGAAGATCAAGAGAGTCATCATCTGGACGATCGAGGAATGGTCCACGAGGAGAGCAATGCTCGAAAAAGGTGACGCAGATTTCGCTGCCGTACCATCGCAGTACCTGCCGCAAGTTGAAAATATGCCGGGCGTCGTCATAACCAAGGGACTGCCGGTGATAAGCATCACGTCGTTGCACTTCAATTGGAACGTTAAGCCTGACAGCAAATACATCGGTTCTGGCAAGCTCGATGGCAACGGAATACCACCAGATTTCTTCAGCGATGAGCACGCCAGAAGGGCGTTCGCCTACGTCATAAACTACGATGCCGTGATCAAGGATGTCTTGCGTGGTCTTGGCAGCAGAGTGCCCGCAGACCTTCCGAGTAGCCTGCTGGGGTACGATCCGAACCTTCCAAAATTCGAGTTCAGTATCGCGAAAGCAACTGAAGAGTTCAAGAAAGCATGGAACGGTGAGGTTTGGAAGAAGGGATTCAAGCTCACACTGCTCTACAACACGGGCAACGAGGCGAGACGAACTGTGGCCGAGATGATAAAGACCTATGTGGAAATGATCAACCCGAAGTTCAAGATCGAGGTGCGCGGTGAGCAATGGCCAACATATTTGACTTCCTACAAGCAAGGCTATTTGCCGGCGTTCATCATAGGTTGGCTCGCGGATTATCCAGACCCGCACAACTTCATCCAGACTTACTACCACTCCGCTGGTACCTATGGCTTTGCCCAGGGTGAAAACTTCAAAAAGTTCGTCTCCACACCCACACCTGAACTGGGTGGCAAGAGTTGCAATGAGCTGATCGAGCAAGCTGCCGTAGAAACGGACCCGAAGATTAGGGCTGAGATCTATCGAAAAGTTCAACAGTTTGCCATTAACCATGTGCTCGGCGTAGCATTGTATGAACCTCAGAGTCTCAACGTTAGAAGAAGCTGGGTCAAAGGTTGGTACTACAACCCGATGATGCCGGGAGCCGCTGATTACTATAGGCTCTGGAAAGAAGAATGAAGTTCTGAGTGGTGAAAAACCCGGGCTCACCGCCCGGGTTTTTATTTTGCGAAGTGGCAAGCAACCCAGTGCCCAGGGGTGATCTCTCTCATTTGCGGTTCTTCTTTTGAGCAAATCTCCTGCGCCATGTAGCAACGTGTGTGGAACCTACAACCCGAAGGAGGGTTGACGGGACTGGGGACGTCGCCTTTGAGTATGATCCTTTCTTTCTTGATGTTCGGATTGGGTATGGGTATCGCGCTCATGAGCGCTCTCGTGTAAGGATGCAAAGGATTGTCGAACAAGTCTTTCTTTGCCGCCGTTTCGACGATTTTTCCCAGGTACATGACGATGATCCTGTCACTCACGTACTTTATCACCGCGAGGTCGTGCGAGATGAACAGATAAGTGAGCTTGTGCTCGTGCTGCAGGTCCTTCATCAAGTTTATGATCTGCGATCTTATCGAAACGTCCAGAGCTGAGACTGCCTCATCGGCGATCACCAGTTTTGGAGACAAAGCGAGTGCCCTCGCGATACCTATCCTCTGCCTCTGACCACCGGAGAATTCGTGCGGGAATCTGTACATGTAATCACCGCTTATGCCCACATCTTCGAGTACCGAGCGCACTCTGTCTATGAGCTCCTTCTCGCCTTTCACCAGTTTGTGAACGGCGGGGCCTTCACCCACGATGGATTTTATGCGGAGTCTCGGATTGAGCGAACTGTACGGATCTTGAAACACTATTTGAACGTTTTTTCTGAACTGTCTGCGTTTCTCATCTATGTTGGAAAGCAGTGAGGAACAGAACTTTCCTACGGAAGAGTTAACCTCGTTGAAGAAGATTTCGGCGTACTTCTTGTCTACCCCTTCCAAGGCATTCAGGACTGCGTCCTTTGAACCAAACTTCTTCAACATCGTGTTGAATTTGTCGACGTACGTCTTCTTTATGTAAGACCTTGCACGCAGAGTCGGCATGAAGTAGTAGGTCGTGTCGTCATCGTTGATGATGATCCTTCCAGAAGTCGGTTCGTAAAGCCTGAGCAGAACCATTCCGATCGTCGTTTTGCCGCAGCCAGATTCACCAACGAGTCCGACCGTTTCACCCTCGTTGACCTCGAACGACACACCATCCACGGCTTTGACCCAAGCTACAACGCGCTTGAAGACTCCAGCCCTTATGGGGAAGTATTTCACGAGGTTTTCCACCCTCAAGATCGCGCTCACATGAACTCACCGACCTTTCTCATCTTTGCTTCGTCCACCTTCTGCCAGAAGAAGCACCTGACCGTGTGGTTTTCACCAACCTTGATCAACTCTGGTTCCTCCCTGGTACACCTTTCTTCTTTGAACTCACACCTCGGATGGAACTTGCAACCGGATGGAAAATGCAGTGGATCGGGAACCACACCGGGGATGTTGTACAACCGCGTCTGTTCTATGTCTAACCTTGGAATCGCGTGCAGCAAACCCCACGTGTAGGGATGCTTCGGATCGTTGAAGAGGGTCTTGACGTCCGCGTACTCGACGACCTTTCCAGCGTACATGACGACAACCCTATCGGCGTTCTCGGCGATGAGTCCCAGATCGTGGGTGATCAGCATGATCGCCATTCCATACTCTCTTTGCAGCTCTTTCATCAGCTCCATGATCTGAGCCTGGATGGTCACGTCGAGTGCTGTGGTCGGCTCGTCTGCGATCAACACTTTTGGCTTACACGAGAGTGCCATCGCTATCATCGCGCGCTGCCTCATCCCTCCGGAAAGCTCGTGTGGGTATTGATCTATTCTCTTCTCTGGTTCGGGTATACCAACCTTCCTCAACAAATCTATCGCCATGACCCTTGCCGCTTTCTCATCGACCTTCTGATGGAGCATGATGGCCTCCACGATCTGTTCGCCTACGGTGAAAACGGGATTCAGTGCCACCATGGGTTCTTGAAAGATGATAGCTATGTCCTTTCCCCTGATCTTTCTCATCTCTTGCTCGTCGATCTTCGTGAGATCGACTGCGTCGAGTAAGACTTGCCCTTCCACGATCCTGCCTTTCTCATCGAGGATCCTTAGAATGGAGAGAGCTGTGACGCTTTTGCCACAACCGGATTCTCCTACGATTCCCAGTGTCTCACCCTGATAGACATCGAAATCGACTCCATCGACCGCTTTTACTATTCCATCTTCGGTATAGAAATATGTCTTGAGATTCTTGACACTCAGTACGGGACTCTTCTCCATCTCGCTCACCCTCTCAAGCGTGGATCGAACGCATCCCTCAGGGCGTCACCGACCAGATTCCATGCGAGCACGAACAAGACCATCGCAGTGCCT
>JAPYWY010000045.1 GCA_028276125.1 Pseudothermotoga sp. | reverse complement strand
AGCCGCGGCGCGTGTCATACCACTGTAAGAACCGCTCACGACAACCGCAACTTTGTCTTGCTGAACGAGCTTGTACGCGATGCTGACCGCTTGATCTGCCTTGAAGTTGTCATCGTACCAAACCAGTTCCAAAGGTTCACCCAGCACTCCTCCACGCGCGTTGATGTACTCCACGGCCAACTGCGCTCCGTGCAACGCGCTCGCGCCGTCCGCCGCCGCAGGACCCGTGAGTGGAGCAAAGAACCCTATCTTGACGGCGAAAGTGAGCAACGACGCGACCAACAGGATCACCACAAGCGTTCTCTTCACCACCAGCAATCCCTCCTTCGTTGGAAAGTCTGCTACTATTATAGAACGACAAGGTGGGAAAGCAAGATCTTAAGATCGTGGTTTGATAAAATCAGAACGTGGGATGTCTCTGAGAATTGGGGGGGTGAACACATCAACAGAATGAGTCGTTCTGGCTTTTTGAGAACCGTGCTCATCTTCTTGATTTTAATCATCGTCTCATCCTTTGTCCTTCCAAAACGGAGTGAAGTTGACGAAATCTTGTTCTATTTGAAGCTTTTGAATTTCGCCTTCACGGTTTTGATAGTCTACGTCATCTACGGTTATCGTTACATTCCAATGAAAATTGGGATGTCTCTGATCAGCCTCTCTGCTCTGATAAACTTCTTAGACAGTTATCTTGTGTTACCGAGGTCTGAACTCATCGAGACTCTGTCGAGCTTTTCTGGCTGTTTTGTTATGGCGATCAGCTTGTTGTGGTTGTTCAAAGACTTCATAAGCGAGGAATTCCACAGACTTTTGTACACAGACTATCTCACGGGTGTGCTCAACCGTCAGACCTTCGTGAAACTCGCCAGCAGAAAGCTTCAATCACTCAAAGAAAATGAAACGGCGTGTCTGTTGTATCTCGATCTGGATGGATTCAAGAGAGTGAACGATCGTTTCGGCCACTCTTTCGGTGATAAGTTACTTCAGGCGGCTGCCAAGAGAATCAAGTCTTGCACGAGGTCGAGCGATCTTTTGGGTAGAATAGGAGGAGACGAATTCGTTCTGTTTCTCGCTGGTGCCGATGTCAGGATGGCTGAAGAAGTGTTGGAAAGGATCAACGAAAAACTCAAAGAACCTTTCGGCATAGATGGAGTCAGGATCGAACTGAGCTTGAGCGCCGGTATGGCAGTTTATCCAAAGGATGGGGAGAACCTTGAGGATTTGATCGAAGCGTCCGACAAGGCCATGTACCGAGCCAAGTCTATGAAGAGGGGGAAAGAACGTGTTCGAGGAAGCGAAGAGATCGTTGGTTGAATATGGGAAAAGATTGCTCGAATCGAACATGGTGGGTGGCACGGCGGGAAACCTGAGCGTCAGAGTCAGCGAAGGACTTTTTGCGATAACGCCCAGTGGGATGCCGTACAACGAAATCCAGTGTGACGACGTGCCCATCCTCGACATGACAGGACAGCTTATCGAGGGAAGCAGAAAACCATCCATCGAGTTCAGATTGCATTTGGAAATCTACAAGAACTTTTCAGATGTTCGAGCGATCGTGCACGCACATCCCGTCTACTGTGGGGTGCTTTCGATCCTGAGATTGCCCTTGCCCGCCTTGAACGAAACGATGTTGATGTATTCTTTGCTCGTGCCTGTGAGCGAATACGCAAATTCCGGCAGCGAACGGCTCGCCAAGAACGTTGTTTCAGCGATGAGAGAGAGCAGAGCGGTCATAATGGCGAACCACGGTTTGGTGTGCGCAGGGGGAAGTCTTAAGGAAGCCTTCGACATGTGTGAAACGATAGAGAGAACCGCGAAGATGTACGTTCTGGCATTATCAACAGGCAAAACGATCCACACGATCGATGAAAAGGATGCGCTCGAGGCGATGGAGTTCCTCAGAAAGAACTACGGACAGAGATCGTGAAAGAATCGATGATCTTGCCGTCTATGGAGATCGCCTCGCACTCGATCCGATCTTCCTCGAGCCTGACCTTCACGAAGTGATGAACCACCGCACTGACCAAGAGTCCTTCGATGGGGTTCACTCGATAGAGCGGTGCACCTCCTCCACCAGTCACGATGTATGTCACACCGTCTCTGACTACTCTTTGGTAATTATGATCGTGTGAGCCAAAGACGAGTGGCACTTCCAACTCTCGAAAGACATCGTGGAGGACTTGCAGGTTCTTGACCGTCTGTGTGGTACCGTGAGGTCCACCGCTGAAGATGGGATAGTGAGAGAAGACGATGGCAGTCTTGCCGGACAGATCTAAAGATCTGAGAAAACTTTCGCACCGCTTCACACCGACGTCAGGATCCAAAAAGATGAGCACGTAATTTCCCACACGAGCCCAGTAGTTGTACAAGCCGAAGTACTGTCTGTAGTACACGTCGGGCTTTTCGTGGTTGCCCTTCACGGGTTGAAAGAAGGCATAACTCCTCAAAGGTGACGTTATTTCAAAGAAGGTTTCCCATTCTTCTCTGTTGTCGCCACTGTTCACCATGTCCCCCAGATGAACCACGATGGAAGGTTTGTACCGATCCATCATCTCGACGAGCCTTCGGTGCGTTGCGTTGCCCCATCTCGAATCTCCATACACGATCATCGTCAGAGGTATGGTGGGTTTCTCAACGAAAATTTCTTCTCCAACGATTTTCCAGCCATCCTCGAACAGAATCTTCGTCGGAGTTTGTGCGATGATCGAGATTGTGAAGAACAGTAAAACGATGATAGTTCGCTTCATTCAACCTTTCTCCTTAAGCTCTTGAGTAAGATCACCACGCCGAAAATTATAAGAACGATGCCAAACAACACCCTCGCCCAGCTGACATGGAAAAACGCAGCCGTAAAGAAGATCGCTGAGAGAACGATCAAGACCATAGAAGCTGTCAAAAGCCCTTTCGATTTCTTCACCAGATAAGCTTGAAAGAGTCCAAATCCAGGTGCGAACACAAACGCTGGCCACAGGTAGTTCATCTTATCGTAGCCGAAGATGTTACAGACCAACAGTACGGAGCCTATCACGAGAAGGATCCCAGCTGGTACGAAACGATTGGCACCTCTGCCGAGAACGCCGAATTCAAAGAGAAGACCAAGAAGAATCAAGAAAATCGACCAAAAATAATTCGCACTGAGTCTCGTCAACAGAACGATTCCAAGGATGGTGAAAACGATTCCGAAAAGAAGACCGACCCTCTTCGCGTTCGCCATGAGTTCACCCTCCAAATTGATCGTTGAGTTCCTTCTTCAATTGTAACGCGCGCAAGTACGTTTCTTGAATGGTCTTCATCAGAGCGCCCCTGACCCCTTCCCTCTCCATCCTGTAGATACCTTCGATCGTCGTACCTGCGGGCGAGGTCACGACATGTCTGAACTCACCGGGATGGTTGTCAAGCTTCAACAAAAGTTCCGCAGAACCTGCCATCGTCTCGAGGACCATCAGACGAGACTTTTCGTACGATAATCCCATTCTTATACCAGCATCTATCAAAGCTTCCACGATGACGAAGATGAACGCTGGGGCACTGCCACTCAGCGCAGTCACCGCCTCCATTTGTTCTTCTTTTACTTCAACTACTGTACCCAAGCACGAGAGAATCTTCGAACACGTCTGCCACGTTCCGTCATCGACGTGAACCGATCTACAGGCACCAACCAAACCTTTCCCGATCATCGCCGGAACGTTCGGCATGATCCTGACGATCCTCTTCGCGCCGGTCCTTTTGGAGATCCTTTCGATGCTCACCGCGGTCATCGTGCTGATCAACATCTTTTCCTCCACTTTACCCAGTTCAGCAAACATCCGCTCGCTGTCCTGAGGTTTGACGCACAAGAAGATGACATCGCACAACGTGCCCATCTGACTCGTACTCGCCACGGAATAACCTTTTTCGATGAACGATCTGAGCTTTTCACTGCTTCTGTTGCTCAGAAACACTTGTCTGGGTTCAAACAGTCCCGATTCGACCAATCTGTTCGCGATGATTCCACCTATGTTTCCGACTCCCACCACACCGACTTTCAACGTCCCACCTCCATGTTTCCTAAAAGTTTATCACATTGAAGAGCACTAAAATTTGTTGTAGAATGTTGACAGTAGATTTCATTTTGAAAGGAGGGGTCAGCATGAGAAAGTTCTTGGTGGTTCTGATCGCGGTTCTCGTCGTAGTTTCGTTCGCTCAATGGAAACCCGCTAAGTCCATCACAGTGATCGTTCCTTGGGCTGCTGGTGGTTCAACAGATCAGGTCACGAGAATGATCACGTCCCAAATGGAACCATTGCTCGGAAGAAAGTTCATCATCGTCAACACACCCGGTGGTGCCGGTTCGATCGGAACGTTGAACGCATGGCAGGCTCCACACGATGGCTATACTTGGACAGCGAACGCAACGTTGGACCTCACAAAGTACGCCGTGCTCGGTTACATGAACGTCACGCACAGAGATTGGACGTACTTTTTGTGCGCGGAGGCACCGAACGTGGTCGTCGTGAATCCCAACACACCTTACAAAACCATCGAAGATCTGGTCAAAGCGATGAGGGAGAATCCAGAGATGCCTTTGAGTTCAGCAGGAACTGGTAGTGGAGGACACGTGGCACTCGAGATATTTGCAGAGCATCTGAAACTGAAGTACAAACATGTTCCGTACGCAGGTGGAGCTCCCGCAACGACTGCCGTGGTGAGTGGTGAAGTTGTTGGAAACATGCAGTTCATCCACGAAGTGGCGGACATGGCCAGAGCTGGAAAACTCAGAATCCTGTGCACACTCGCATCGGAACCGATCAACCTGCAAGGTTACGGTGAAATTCCATCGATAAGACAGTGGTATCCCGACTTCCCTGACGTGCGCTTCCACTTCGGCTTGATCATCCCGAAGGACGTTCCAGAAGAAGTGTTGAAGACCGTCGGTGAGGTTTTCGAAAAAGCAGCAAACTCGGATGTTTTCAAAGAATGGGCGCTCAAACAGGGACTCAGACCCGTCTGTTACTACGGCAAAGAGGCAGAAGAGATTGTCGAGCAAGTTGCAAGAAGGGTTACTTGGCTGCTTTACGATCGCGGCATCGCAACGGTATCGCCAGAGCAGTTCGGAATTCCAAGGATAGGTCAGTGAAGCTTGGATGCCCGCGAGAGCGGGCATCCTTTTGGAGGCACAGCCGATGAAGGACAGAATTTCTGCTTTGGTCTTTATAGCCCTTGGGATCTTCTTCTTGATCGGCGCATTGAGAATGCCAAGGACCACAGAGTACGGCAAGTATGGTGCTCCGGGGATTGTACCTGCGTTCTTCTCGATCATGGTCGTTCTTCTGTGTTTCATCATGCTCGTTCGAAAACAAAGATCGAACTCTGAAAGTTCTTCCACGCCTGCGGAAGTGAAACGCGCAGAGAACAGAAGGCTCTTGCTCGCGTCTGCGATGTTCTTAGCTTATGTGTTTTTGCTTGGAAAGATAAACTTTATCGTTTTGACTTCCGTCTTCTTGAGTGTGACCTCGATGGTGTTTTTGAGAAAGAGATTCATACTGACGGTCACGATTTCGGTTGCCGTCACGGTGGGTATATACTATCTTTTTTCCCGAGTTTTTTTGCTCCCTCTCCCGTGAAAGGGGTCTTGAAGCATGTACACGGTGAAGGTCTTTTTCGAGTCGATCGCTTCTACCTTATCTAACCCTGTTCTGCTTTTCCATTTGTCTTGGTCTACACTCCTTGGAATCTTGGTCGGAATCCTACCAGGTTTGACGGCCACGCTCGGTGTGGCGATCCTGACCACGCTGACCTTTGGTTTCCCACCAGAGATCGCAATACCGATGCTCTTGTGTGTGTACATCGGTGCGATATACGGTGGTAGTAGAACAGCCATCGTATTGAACATACCTGGAACACCGGCGAACGCTGCCACCACGGTGGATGGATTTCCATTGGCGCGTTCTGGTATGGCGGGTTTCGCGCTGAACGTGGCCACGATCATGAGTGGCATAGGCTCGATCGTAGGTGCGATCTTCATCGTTTCGCTGGCTCCCGCACTCGGTGCCCTCGCGTTGAAGTTCGGTTCCTGGGAATTTGCGATCCTCGCGATCTTCGGAACGATCATCGCTGGGAGCTTGACCGCTCCGAAAGATCCATTGAAAGGGTGGATCGCCGGTTTCCTCGGTCTCATGATCGCGATGATAGGTTTGGACGAGATCGTTTCTTTCCCACGTTACACCTTCGGGAATATTCAACTCTATGGTGGCATTTCACTCTTGCCCGTGCTCGTTGGTGTCTACGGGGTTCCAGAGATATTGACCAGCCTCAAGCGCGTGACAAAAGCAGAGGTAGTTTTGGATTTCTCAAAGAGTGAACGGAAGCTTTCTTATCTGGAGACTATAAAGAAGAACGCGCTGAATCTCTTGCGATCCGGTATCATAGGTGTTTTCATAGGCGTGATACCCGGAGTGGGTGAGGACGTTGCCGCGTGGGTCGCTTACGATGCGGCAAAACGCATGAGCAAGGAACCTGAAAAGTTCGGAAAAGGCTCCATAGAAGGACTCACGGCTGCGGAAACTGCGAACAACGCCTGCGTCGGTGGAGCCATAATACCTGTGCTCACACTCGCCGTACCGGGCAGTGCGCCAGCGGCGGTGCTTTTGGCTGCGATGTGGATACACGGCATAAAGGCTGGTCCGTTGCTCCCCATACAGCATCCTGAGATGATCGGTTATGTCGCTGGATCTTTTGTAATTGCCACTATCCTCATGGTCGTCTTTGGCTTGCTCGTGACGAGATTGTTTTTGAAGATCCTTCTGGTTCCGACAGAGATACTCATGCCCATAATCTTTGTCCTCTGTGTCGTCGGAACTTACGTTTTGAATGGAAGACTTTTCGACGTGTGGGTCATGCTGTTGTTCGGACTGCTGGGATACTTCATGAGGATCAACGACTTTCCCGCGGCACCCTTCGTGCTCGGATTCATCCTCGGACCGATGGCGGATACGAACATCAGAAGGGCGTTGATGCTAAAAAACGGTGATATATCTCCGTTCTTCACCAGACCCATTTCTCTCGTTCTCATCATCGCGATCACTCTGGTGGTCCTTTCGAAGTACTTGCCAAAGAAGAGGGGTGAAAAACGATGAAGAAGATCAAAGTCGGTATCGTTGGAGCAGGTTTCGTGTCTCACATTCACATCGCCGCCTACAGAGAGAACAGAGAGTACTTCGAAGTCGTCGGTGTTTGTGCAGCTCACAGAGAGAGCGCAGAAAGGCTTGCGCGCCAATACGGCATCGAGAAGGTCTTTGACAACTATGAGCAACTCGCAAGCTGCGAACAGATAGATGTCGTGGACGTGTGCGTTCCAACCAACGTTCATGACGATGTGATACTGACAGCGTGCAAGTACAAAAAACACATCATATGCGAAAAGCCTTTGACTGGCTATTTCGGTGAAGACATGCCAGAGCTCGAGCGTGTGGGTGATGTCAGCAAACAGCACATGTACAAAAAGCTTCTCGACAAAATCGAGAAGATAGAAGAAGCCATCGCTTCGAGCGGTGTGAAGTTCATGTACGCAGAAAACTTCGTCTACGCCCCTGCCGTGACGAAGGCAAAGAGGTTGATCACAGTCTCCAACGCTCCCATTTTGGAAATGAGAGCCGAAGAGAGCCATTCTGGTTCACACGCGGCTTATTCGAGAAGATGGCGGACCGCTGGCGGTGGTAGCTTGCTACGCATGGGCTCGCACCCCGTGGGTGCCGTCATACACATGAAACACTTCGAAGGAAGGCTGCACTATGGAAAACCCATACGCGTCAAATCCATTTTTGCCGAGACTGCAAGCTTGACCAAGCTCGATTCTGTCAAGCAGTTTGGCAGAGCGAGCATGGTCACGGATTGGTTTGATGTTGAAGATTGGTCCTGTGCGGTTTTGACCTTCGAAGATGGCTCGAAAGCGATCGTGATCTCCAACGATGTCAGTCTCGGTGGTGTGAAGAACTTGCTTCAGATAAACACTGCCAACGGGATGATCTACTGCAACATGACCCCTAACAACATGATGTTAGCTTACACACCGAATCCCGATACGTGGAAAGACGAATACATAGCCGAGAAGATAGAGACCAAGGCGGGTTGGACCTTCCCCTCTCCCGACGAAGACTGGGTCAGAGGTTATCCTCAAGAGATGAGAGATTTCGCGATGTGCCTTTTGGAAAACAAGCCAGCCGAATCTGATTTCGAACTGGCGAAAGAAACAGTGAAGGTGATCTATGCCGCGTACTTGTCGGCGGAGAAAGGCGCGAGGGTCGATCTACTGTGAGGTGAACGGAATGGATCTATCCTGCGAATACGTCGGGCTGAAGCTGAAGAACCCGATCGTCGTGGCTTCTTCTGGTTTGACGGAGAATTTGAAGAACATGAAGAAGGCAGAGGAACATGGCGCCGCGTGCGTCGTGGTCAAATCTTTGTTCGAAGAAGAAGTGTGCAGGATTTCTCCCACACCGAGGTTCGAAATCATAGAGCGAAGGATGGGAAAGCTGAGATCACACACGTTCTACTCCTTCGAGCAGGCCAGTGGCTTCGACGAACACGAGTACTTCGAAGAGGTTCGAAAGGCAGTGAACATTCTCTCGATCCCCGTTATTCCCAGCATAAACTGCATCAGCGATGAGGGTTGGAAGAAATACTCCAAGATGGCGGAAGAAGCTGGTGCGCCAGCTTTGGAGCTGAACGTGTCTTGCCCACACGGTTCGATATCCTTCAGGGGTGGAGATGTTGAGGAGAAGATATTGAACGTCGCACGCTTGGTTCGCGACACAATCAAGATACCGATTATCGTGAAGTTGCCCATGCAACTCTCCTCTCCCATCTCTATGGCTTTGATGTTGGAGAGAATCGGTGTGAACGGTGTCGTGATGTTCAACCGCCTCACGGGGCTCGACATAGACATCGAGAGCGAAAGGCCCATCATGCATGGTGGTTATGCGGGTCACGGAGGTCCTTGGTCGTTCAACGCGGTGCTCAGATGGGTCGCGGCGAGCAGTCCTCATCTGAACATCTCGATCGCTGCCTCTGGTGGTGTGGGAAGCGGTATCGACGTGGCGAAGTTCATCTATGCTGGTGCAGATGTGGTCGAAGTGTGCAGCCTCATCTATCTGATGGGTTACGAAGCCATAGGGATGATCTTGAAAGAACTTCAGCAGTTCATGGAGCAAAAATCTTACAAATCCTTGCACGAGTTCAGGGGAAAGGTGAGTGGACCAAAGATTCTAAACAACGAACAGATCGATAGAAGGCACATA
>JAPYWY010000044.1 GCA_028276125.1 Pseudothermotoga sp. | reverse complement strand
ACATATCGCCAGCCAAGACATCAGAATCACTGCTGGAAAGAGATAGGTCGGATAGTGAAAGTCACTCTCTTCTGCAGTCGACACGGGTTTTTCTTGGATCTGGACCTCAACGTAGGATCTAACAAAACCCGCTCGCTTGAAGAATTCCAAGTTCGCTCGCTCGAGGATCATCTGAAGCAACTGACCTGCCATCTCGGATTCCTGCTGGGCTCTCAAACAATGTATTTCCAACTCGGGCAGGTTTCTCTCCTGTTTCGTCAAAACGGTCCACGTGAGCCTGCCACTGAAACCTGCAGGAACTTTCAAGACGACGTCGAGTTTCTTTCTCTTCAAATCCTCCAGAGCTTTTTCGAAACTGTCGTATTCGCTCAGTCGGAATGGCTCAGGTTGAACTGCCTTCAAGACTTGGTTCAAAAACTCGGCGAATCCCACCAGCCGCTCTTCGAAAACCACGCCGACTTTGAAGTTCACACTCTCCGTCGAACCTCCACTCCAAAAAACGGAGGTCAAAACGAAGAACAAAAAGAGAGGAAAAACAAAAGGCCAGAAGATCCCGTTGAAGTCCCTCACGCTGTCCAAAAGAAAGGCCTTCGCCAGTTTGAACAAGCAAACCACCTCAGTCTCTCAGATACCTGCCAGTCAAGCTCAAGAAAACGTCCTCCAGGTTCGGCCTTCTGACCACGAGGTTTTCGATGTTCAGACCTTCATTCTTTGCCAAGGTAAATATCTTCTGCACGTCGTCCTCGACCTTCTTGGTCGGAACGATCATTTTCTCGCCGTTGACTATCTTCGCCCCCGGTATTTTTTCCAGAAGTGTCTTCGGATCTTCGACGACGAATTCCAAGTAACTCTCCATGTTCAACATCTTTATCAATTCATCCACGCTACCCTCGGCTATGATCTTTCCGTGGTCCATTATCAAAACGTAATCGGCCAGCTCTTGAGCCTCTTCCATGTAGTGGGTCGTCAAGAGTACGGTTTTTCCCCTCTCCACGAGACCTTTCACGATCTGCCACACGTGCCTTCTCGCCTGCGGATCCAGTCCAGTCGTCGGTTCATCCAAGAAGACGATCTTGGGATCGTTCACCAAGGCTATGGCCAAAGCTAACCTCTGCATCTGACCACCCGAGAGGGTCTTCACGCGAGAGTTCATCTTCTCTTCGAGCATGACCATTTCAACGAGTTCTCGAAGCTGAGAGGGTTTGAGGGATATTCCGTAGAGACCCGAGAAGAGCTCGAGAGTTTCTTTGACGGTCAGATTGTCCAGAAAGGCGCTTTTCTGAAGCTGTACACCGAGCATCTTCTTAATCTCTTCGTCGATCGTCTCGACTTTTCTACCGAAGTAGAATATCTCTCCCTCGTCCTTCTTCCTCAAACCTTCGATGATTTCGATCGTTGTCGTCTTGCCTGCGCCGTTCGGTCCAAGCAAAGCCACGATCTGTCCCTGTTCCACTTTGAACGACACGCCGTCAACTGCTTTCACGCTTCCATAGTACTTCTTAAGGTTCTTAACTTGTAGAACGCTCAAAATCTTTCCCCCTTAATTCAAACTGTAGCATCCAATTGTTTCTATGAGAAGTCTTCAATCTTTCGTCTTGGAGCAGTTTCTAATTGCTTTTTAATGTGATACACCTAAGATTCTTTCGAAGGACATTCCGAGAGGGGGGCGGTCATGAGAAAGAACGTGTGGTTCTTGATCTTCCTGTTGTTTTCGACGTTGCTCTGTGCACAAGCGACTGTCATCATCAACGATGGTTGGGTCAAAGTGAGTGTGCTCAGCAACATGGCGAGACAGTATCCTTATCCCACCGACTACGTCATCGAAGTGCGAGCGCTCAATCGAAGCATGCCTGTAGAGGTTTCTTACCTCATGATCGATAACACCGGCACGCCTCAGCTGCCTTCCACAAACTTCGTCATGAAAACTTCGAACTTCGATCCACCTTGGGATGGCAGTTGTTTCTTCAAGACGGAGGTTGGAGGATGGGGACAAGCTGAGTTTGCGCAGAATCCAAGGTATCTACCACTGCCACATTATCGAACGTGCCTGCTTTTGCTCGCGAGGTACGAGAACATCTACGCCGTGTTCCTGAGAGAGAACGATGGCCGCGTGGGATACAGAGTCCTCAAAGGTGGCGCGTTCAGAAACTTCGAAATACCCAACGTTGCGAGAGTTGAGCGTGAAGGCAACGAATTCATCGTTACCTCTTTGGGTCAGCCGGTCGAAGTGGGCATGTGGGTGGAAGGTAGATACACCCATGACGAGGTTGGTGGTTGGGCTTCCCCAGCTTACGTGGCGAGGACAAAACACTACAGGATACCCCACTACGAGATGTTCATGATGATGGTTGGTCGTTACGACAAACTCGCTTTGATCATCGGTAAGGAAAACGATGGTCAACTTGGCGTGATCTCGTTCACATCTTCGAACAATTGGTCAGTAGGTAAAGAGGTGAAAAACCTTTGTAAAACAATGGCCCAAGGGACCACACTGCATGTAACGGCGACGTCGAGCAATCCCGTTGAAATCACACACTTCTCCTTCGACAACACGTCTTGGCAGTGGGAAGTTGGTGGATGGGCGAATCCAGACTACGCACCGAGGCAACAAGCGTTCACTCTGAAACACTACACACCAGGTTTGATCGTTCTCAGCAGGTACGATCAAATGGTCGTGATCGCTTACAACGAGAACGATAATGTTACTGGTTGTGTTGCCCTGACGGAATGATGAAAGATCTCCCCGAAGCTGTCATGCCTTCGGGGAGCTTCTCTTCTTTTGTTCGATGAGCTTCACCAGTTCGTCAACGATCGTGTCCGGTGCGATCGTCTTTACGATTCTTCCAGATTCGAATATCACGGCCTTTTGCTTGGTTCCAGCAACTCCGATATCGGCGTGTCTACCTTCTCCGACTCCGTTCACGATGCATCCCATAACTGCGACGGTCAGATCCGTCCTCTCCACGAGCGGTTCGATCACCTTCGCAATTTTTTCCACATCTATCTCACATCTACCGCAAGTGGGACACGCGATGACTTGCCCCGACTTTCTTAAACCTATAGATGCGAGGATCCTACGTGCCACGATCACTTCCCTGACGGGATCTCCCGCTATCGAAACTCTCACGGTGTTTCCAATGCCTTTGAGCAAAAGGTGTCCCACAGCGATTGAAGATTTCACGATCGCCGTTTCCCCAACACCAGCCTCTGTGAGCCCTATGTGCAGAGGGTACTCCACTTTCGAAGCCACGTACTCGTTCGCCCTGATCGTTTCCAGAACGTCCGTGCTCTTGACTGAGATGACGATGTCAAAGAAACCGAATTTTTCAAGCAATCGCACCTCGTAAAGGGCAGATTCCGCGAGCGCCACCACGCGATCGTACTTCTGCTCGAAGTCTTTTCGCAGAGAACCGCTGTTCGCTCCGACCCTTATGGGAACGGAACGTTCTTTCGCAACTTCGACGAGCTCTCTGACTTTCCAATCTTGACCTATGTTGCCTGGATTTATCCTCACCTTGTCCGCACCACTCTCGATCGCCTCTATCGCGAGACGATGATCGTAGTGAACGTCCGCCACGATCGGAACGTCCGTGCCGAGAAGCTGCTTGATCTTTCTTATGGATCTTGCACTCTCCGAATCTGGCACGGCCACCCTCACTATTTCACAGCCAGCCGCGACGAGTTCTTTTATCTGCTTCACGGTGGCATCAACGTCACTGGTCTTCGTGTTCGTCATGGACTGTATGGATACTGGATGACCTTCCCCGATGAAGATCTTTCCCACCTTCACAACTCTGCTCATCTTCCCATCAACCTACTTATGTCGCTGAACGTGACGAAGACCATCAGTACGATGAGCAACAGGAAACCAATGAAGTGTATCAGGTTCTCCAGTTCGGGCTTGACCTTCTTTCTGCTCAACAGCTCGATCAACGAGAAAATGATCCTGCCACCATCCAAAGCGGGCAACGGCAACAAGTTGAAGATGCCCAAGCTCATCGTGATCAACGCAACGAGGGTCAACACAGGTTCGAGTCCAGCCTTCGCGGTTTCTCCTATGAACGCAACCAAACCAACGGGTCCGACGACACCGCCAGTTTCTGTACCACGGAAGATACCAAACAACGATCTGTACATCGTGATGAGAACGTTGTTGCACCTGTCTACGGCAACGGCGATCGTTTCGAACGCGCTCGTCGGTTTCAAGTTGCTTGTCTTTGGTTCGAACAGACCTGCCGTTTCGAGCACAATTCTGATGAGGGATGAGGGAATCTTCAACTGGATCTCTCGTTCATCCCTCATCAACGTCACCGACAACTCATTCGGAAACCCTCGCTTAGCCCAAACGATGCGATCATTCTGAACTTCGATGTACACACCATCCTCAGAGGCGAGCACGAGCTGATAGATCCTCGAGAGGTCCACGTTGTTTTTCACCATGATATCTTCGACACTCAACAGCACGTCGCCCTTCTTGAAAACATCGAAATCTTTCCTGAACACATTAGAGACCGTCGCGAAGTAGAAACCCAGAGCGTACTTCGCTGGATCGCGCTGGTACTGCTTCAGCAACCCTCTGAATGTACCGACATCCGTTTCCACCGACACGTAGTTGTCCACCAGGTTTGAAAGCTGTCCCAAGCTCAAAGGTTTTCCTGCCACTGAATTTATCTTCGCCCCGATTTGAACGTCTTTTTTTCTCCGTTCCTGAGCACAGTCAGCTCCACCGGTTTGCCCTTCCTTATCGTCTGGCTCACGGTGTAGCTGTCGTAGACCCGCTTGCCGTTGATCTTCAAGATCACGTCTCCATCCTTCAGCCCAGCTTCGTAAGCGGGTTTATCCGGTTCGACGTAAGCTATCGATATCGCGGGGACACCCCAGATCGAAACGATGAAAGCGAAGAGCACGTAGCCTGCCAGTATGGAAGAGAGTGGCCCGGCAAGGAAGATCAAAAGCCTTTGCCACGCTGGTTTTGAGTACAAACTCTGCTGGCTCTGCGATTCTGTGGGATCTTCACCGGCGAGCTTCACGTAACCACCGAGTGGAAACACGTTTATCCTGAAGATGGTGTTCTTGAATTTCTTGTGGTAGATTTTTGGACCGTAGCCTATAGCGAACTCATGCACGTCCACCTTAAACAATTTTGCGAACGCGAAATGACCAAGCTCGTGTACGACGACTACAGCCATGAAGACGATCAAGAAATACACTATAGCCATTCGATCACCTCTTCCGCGAGCTTTCTGCTCTCTTCATCTATGTCTTTCAGATCGCGCAGATCTCTCGGAGTACCTTCGATTCTCTCGACGATTTTCTCAACGACTCTGGCGATGTCTGTGAACTTGATTTGACCACGGAGGAAGGCTTCGACACACACTTCGTCGGCAGCGTTGTAGGCGGTCCTCTTCGCGTAATCGTTTTCGATCTCATAAGCGAGATAAAAAGCTGGATAATGCTCCCTTTCCACCTGCTGAAACTCGAGCTGCGTTCCGATCAGACTTGGCCAGTTTCTGTGCTCGTAACGTCTATCTGGATAGGTGAGTCCGTAAGCTATGGGGATTCTCATGTCGGGGAAACCCAGATGCATCTTCACCGTTCCGTCCTTCAAAAACACCGCGGCGTGGACCAAGCCTTCTCTGTGGATAAGCACCTCTACTTGGCTTGCCCGCAACTGGAACAACTCGCACGCTTCTAAGACCTCGAAGCCTTTGTTGACCATGGTAGCGGAATCTATCGTTATTCTCTTGCCCATCTTCCAAACAGGATGTTTCAGAACGTCCTCAGGTCTTGCTTTATCCAGATCTTCCAATTTCCAATCTCTCAACGCACCCCCAGACGATGTCAACAGGATCTTCTCGACGGAAGGCTCATAAAGTTGCATCACGGCACTGTGTTCGCTGTCGAGTGGTATGAGTTCACACGATGTTTCTTCCTTCGTTTCCCTGACGAGCCAACCACCACACACGAGTGCCTCTTTGCTCGCGAGCAGTACCCTCTTCGACGTTAACAATGCTTTAAGCGTGACGGGAAGACTCGCAAAACCAGGGATGCAAACCAAAACGATGTCCGGCATATTCTCCTCGAGAAAGCCTTCGAGCTCCTCGCTGCCGTTCTTTGTGCAGATAAGCTTTTCAACACCGTACTCCTTCGCGAGCATCTGAGCCTTCTCGAAGCTGGAGTGGTACGTTCCTGCTAGCACTCGGAAAGATCCCATTTTCTTGATCACTTCCAACGCCTGACTGCCCATCGAACCCGTCATGCCCACTATCACGACGGTTCTTTCAGCCATCTGAAGTACGCCACCTTTCCTCGCTCGACGGATATTTTGACTTTGGAAGACACTGCGACGTTGCTCACACCGTAGGGGTGCTCACACGGCATGTCCTTGCCAACGATCTCGTACTTGAACCCCTTCAGCGTGACGCCGTACGCATCTCCAACGATCGGGACGATGGACCATTTCTCGTTTGGATTTGCCTCGAGTTCCGCCTCTTTGGAAACGATACCCATGATCAGTTTGCGACTCTTCGCGGTGACCTTCACGTTGAGAGAAGCCATCAAATATATCAGTGCCAGAAGCATGTCCAACCTCTCACCCATCCAACAGAAGATGTCTATTTCCTCTGCCCCCTTTTCGATCGCCTTTCTGAGTGCGAGCTCGGTATCAATTTCATCCTTCTCTTTTGGAAACAGGAGCACTTCACAACCGAGCGCTTTCAGTTCGTTCAAATCGGACTCGTCCAGCGAATCGCCGTCTCCGACGAACAAATCTGGCACCAAACCGGCTCTCAGAAATCTCTTTGCCCCTCCGTCCACCGCTATGACCAGATCGTAATCTTTCAGATCCACAGCTTCGAAATCCTCGCATTCACCGTTCAGAAATAGTGCGCTCTTCACCAAGGATGCCTCCGATCAAATTTCTGTACTTGTTCACCGTGCGTCTGCTCAGCTCGACACCATGTTCTTTAAGCGAGCGTCTCAATTCCTCGTCCGTCGAGCTGGGATTTCCCTGCAACAGTTTGCAGAGCAAGGGCAACAAGAACTTCGCTTCAACGTTCCGACCGAAAAAGATGCGCATTGGGAAGGTCCCAACCGGTGTTTTGACGTACTTTGCTGAAACGGCCCTCGAGACGGTGGAGACATGCAATTCTAACTCCTCCGCGACATCGACGAGCTTGATCTTGTTCGGATAGGCGGTTCTTCCAAGCAGGAAATCTACGTTCTTTCTGACGATCATGTTTCCCAAAGAGATCATTATCTCCTTTCTGCGTTGTGCGAGCTCGCTGAGGTATAGGAAGATCTTTTCCTGTTTCTTGTCGAAGCCACCAAAGTAGATGGTGATCTCTCTGACCTGAACGGAAAGATCGTCTTTGATCACTAAGTCTGGTCTCACGTATGACGCGCCCTCTCCAAAACCGAAGACGCAGCCTTCGAACAAACCTTCAGGTCCGATGCTCTTGATCGCCTCGAGCAACTCTTCGAGCCTTTCACGCGATATCGAGAACTTCTCGCAGATTTCCCTCTTTTCCACCAAGAGTCTTCCAGAATCGTCGAGGTTGTAAACGATGTACTCGGCGATGCGCTCTTCCTCTTCGCTCAGTCGGAGCAAAGCGATCGACTCCATGAGTTCTTCCTGGAGGGATCTTTCACCACTTCCCAAACGGTCTATCCCTGAAAGACCGCTGTCCTCGTTCTCCAAATCGAGGCTCACGTGTGGAAAGCTGTCTCTGAGGAACTGGACCAGTTCTCTCGTTGGAAGCTCGACGAACTTGAAGAAGAGTTCTCTGTTGGAGAATTCCCTGTTCAGATCGAGTCTCAACCTCATCGTTCTCGCTCCCAACATTTACTATACACTTCAGAGAATGAGCATGGCGTCTCCAAAAGAGTAGAATCTGTATCGCTTTTCCACGGCCTCTCGGTAAGCCTTCATCGTGAGTTCGTAACCAGCGAAAGCGGCCACGAGCATCAGAAGGGTCGATCGCGGCAAATGGAAGTTCGTGATGAGGGCGTCCACGATTTTGAATTCGAACGGCGGATAGATGAACAGATCCGTCTCGCCCTCTCTCAGATTCGTCCGCGCAAAGGTCTCCAAAGTTCGTGTAACGGTCGTGCCCACCGCGATGATCCTACCACCTTTTGATTTTGCGCTCTCTATGGTTTCGATCACCTCTGCAGGTATCGAGTAGCGTTCGGCGTGCATTCTGTGTTCTTCCACGTTCTGTGTCTTCACGGGTCTGAACGTACCGATGCCCACGTGGAGCGTGACCTCCAGCACCTTCACACCGAGCGAACGGATCTTCTCCAGCAAGGTTTCGGTGAAGTGAAAGCCGGCCGTGGGGGCGGCTATGGAACCTGCCACCTTGGCGTAAACGGTTTGATACCTTTCAAGTGGTATCTTCGTTCGAACGTACGGTGGAATGGGTGCTTCTCCCATCCTCAGCAACTCTTCATCGCTCACATTGAATTCGATCAGTCGCATGCCTTCTTCGCACTTGTCCAAGCATCTCGCCACGATGGCTTCGTTCAGGTACACTGAGACATTCGGTTTGATCTTCTTTCCAGGCCTCACCAAGCATTTCCAGACTCTTTCTTTCACTTTCTGAACAAGCAATATCTCGACCTGTTTGTTCTCGAGATGACCGAACAGTCTTGCGGGGATCACTTTGCTGTTGTTCAGCACCAAGACATCTCTGGGAGTGAGGTATTCAACGATCTCTCGAAAGACCCTGTGCTCTATCGAGCCCGAATTTCGGTTGATGACCATCAGTCTGGAACTATCCCGAGGTTCAATGGGCGTTTGAGCGATCAACTCTTCGGGAAGTTCGTAATCGAAGTCAGAAAGTTTCATTCGAACAGCCTCCTGAGATCCACTCTGTCTATCTTGCAGTTCCATTCCTCAAACCTGTCGTTGCTCACGATCACTGCGTTTTTCTCGATCGCGATGGATATGATGAGTTCGTCCGCCGGCGAATGGAAATATGTTCTTTCCGCATAGAACCACTCACTGTCCTCGTTGAAGATGTGCCTGATGTTTTTGTCGAACACCAGATAGTAAGGATAGTAGAACTCGTCGAAGTTTGCAAGCCTTTCCAAAACGAAACCTATGTCCGAGAGTCTGCCTCTCAACCTCGCGATGTTGCTTCCGTCCAGAACCACCGCTCGAACTGGTCTTCTCAAGAGTGCTGCCCTGATGTAGGGATGGCATTTCAACTTGCGCAGAACGTCTGCCTTCGAAAACTCATCCAGTTCTCTGAAGAGCTCAGTAAGCACGTCCAGTTCATTCGTGAGCGTGATCCGAACAGAATTGATCTGCTCGACGAACCAGTCCAAAGCTTCATTTCCACCCTTCATGATCGCTGCCTGAAGTTCGAGGAAGTCTTCCAGTCTCGATTCTGAAAGTAGGCTTCTGGCAGCCTTCACGAAGTCCAAAACGTCCCTTGCGCTCACGAGCTGCATCAACTCGTCTGAAGGCGGGGGAAACTGTCTCGGCCTCAACCAAAAGAAAGGTTCCAGCCCAGCGATCTCGATCGAGTCGTTGACCATTGCGAACCTTTTGAGCTTATCGATCATTGCTCCA
>JAPYWY010000043.1 GCA_028276125.1 Pseudothermotoga sp. | reverse complement strand
TACGACCTTGATCGCATAGCTTCCACCCATGACTCTCAAAGCGAAGCCTGCGGCAATGCAGAAGACATCTATCAGAACCACGTTCTTCCCTTTCAAGGTATAAAACACGTTCAGAGTAAGATAAACGACGACACACGTCAGAAACTGCGGACCAAGCTGGGTCGCCATGAGTATTGAAACGCACAACAAAATGGAAAAGATAACGTAGGCTGACCGAACACCGACACGGTTACTCGCGATGGGCCTGTTCCTCTTCTTCGGATGCAACCTATCCAATGGCGCATCTCTTATGTCGTTCAAAACATACACGGCACTCGAAGCGACACAGAAAGCTGCGACAGCAAAGAAGGACATTAGAAGCGCAGAACAGTCGAAGAATCTTTTCGAAAAGATCAGAGGCGCGATCACAAAAAGGTTCTTCACCCACTGTTTTATCCTCAGCAACCTCAAGATGTCCAGTGCATTGACCCCCCAGCAGTATGGTTGATTCTATATTACCAAAAACTTTGGGGGCCAACGGCCCCCGAGTCCAACGAAAGGATGGTTCTATCTCAGCTCACAGAATGGCCTTCTGCGTCTCTTTGTCGAACACGTGTATCGTGTTCATGTCGAAGACCAAATCTATCTTTTCGCCCTCCTTGGCCTTCGTTCTTGGATCAACCCTCGCAACGAGTGAGTCTTCCCCGCACGTGACGTGCAACAGAGTTTCGCTGCCGAGTGGTTCAACCACGTCCACCAAGCCCGTGATGGTGTTCTCAGGTTGCGGTGCCAAGGCGAAAAGCTTGTCGAAGATGTTTTCAGGTCTTATGCCAAAGACGACCTCTTTGTCGATCCAAGGCTCAAGAATGGGCTCGTGTTCTTTCACGACCTTCACTTTGAAGCCACTCGTCTTTATCCACATGCCACCTTTTTCTGCGACAACGACGGCGTTCAAGAAGTTCATGGCTGGACTTCCGATGAATCCAGCGACGAACATGTTCGCTGGCTTGTTGTAGACCTCGTAAGGTGTGCCTATCTGCTGGACCGTCCCGTCCTTCATGATCACGATCTTGTCCGCCATAGTCATGGCTTCGACCTGGTCATGGGTGACGTAGATGATCGTCGCGCCGAGTCTGTGGTGCAACTTTTTGAGCTCGCTCCTCATCTGCACCCTGAGTTTTGCGTCCAAGTTCGAAAGAGGCTCGTCGAAGAGGAACACCTTCGGATTCCTCACGATGGCCCTACCGACTGCGACGCGCTGTCTCTGACCACCTGAAAGCTGCCTGGGTTTTCTGTCCAGCAATTCTTCTATGCCCAAAATCCTTGCTGCTTCTTTGACTCTCCTGTCGATCTCGTCTTTCGGGAACTTTCTCAGCTTCAGACCGAAGGCCATGTTCTCGTAAACGCTCATGTGCGGATAGAGAGCATAGTTCTGGAAAACCATCGCGATGTCCCTGTCCTTGGGTTCAACGTCGTTGACGACTTTCCCATCGATCTTTATCGTTCCCTTTGTGACTTCCTCGAGACCTGCGATCATCCTGAGTGTCGTGGTCTTTCCACAACCAGAAGGTCCAAGGAGCACCACGAACTCTTTGTCCTCGACGGTCAACGTCACGTCCTTCACCGCAACGACTTTGTTGTCAAAGATCTTCGTCACGTTCTCGAGTTCCACTTTAGCCATTGACTCACACCTCCTCGATGTCTTCCTGAAAGAGTTCTCTCTGACTTATCATCCCATGGGCTGAGGGATCACCCACTTCGAGCAAGTAGAGATCGTACACTTGATCGAGAAAACTCATGATCTTTCGATAGCGTTCGTAGTCGATCAGAACCGCAGCTGGTACCCCATTTTTCGTTATGACGACGTCTCTCTGTTGAACCTTCTTCAACACCTCGGACAACCTCGCCTTCGCATCCGCAAGGCTGAAGAATTCCACCTGGTTCCTCACCTCATTCCTCCCTGACCAGAATTATAGTCAAGTTAACCGAAGATTTCAAGCCCTCAGAATGGAGAAGGGTGAAAGCCTCAAGACAGGGTATAATACTAAGGAAAAAGCACTCGGAGGCGAAGTGCGCGGCATGCTGAATCAAATATCTTCTCATCGATTGTATTCGCTCCTCTCGAGCTTCATAAGGGAAATAATGAACGCGACGGAGCCCGATTTGCTTCTCGATGCACTCATGAGGATCTTTCAAAGGTTCGTTGATTGCGAGCACATAGTCGTGCTGGACAAAGATTTGAACGTCAAGAAGATCAAAGGTGGCAATGTTGAAATTGATGAAGAATTGAACAAAATGGTCCGCTGGGTCGCCAGTAGCCATTCTCCGATGTCCCTACCGAAGCAAGAAATGTTCGTACACATCTTTCCACTCGTGAAAGCGGGCAAAACTTTGGGCGTGTTGCTCGCTTGGAGCAGGGAAGAGATCGTCGTCGAGACCTCCGAATTGCTTCGCACCTTCGCTTTCTTGTCAGCGGTTGTTCTTGAGAACCTCGAGCTGTATTCTTCTTTGCAGAGACAGCACATGGTACTCGAGGCAACCAAGAACTACATGCAGAGGATCTTGGACTCCTTTCCTCAGCACATCGCTGTGTTCGATCAAGATTCAAGGATCGTCTTTGCCAACAAGGGCTATTCGCTGTCCTCGTTCGGCGAGGATGTTGTTTCACGAATAATTCAGTTGGTTCAGAAAACGTTCTTGACAGGATCGCGACAGACACTCGAAGTCGAAGAAGGCGCGAACTTCTATTCTATCGTCGCTGAACCTGTAGAGTACGAAGGTCAGCCACAAGTGTTGCTCGTCATCACGGATGTAACGAACACGAAGGAAGTGGAGAGACTCAAGGCGATAGATCAGCTGAAGACGGAGTTCGTGGCGAACATTTCTCACGAATTGAAAACGCCACTCGCAGCGATCAAAGCTTACGCAGAGACCATACTGACAAGCTTCGAAATGTTTGACCAACAAACCTTGAACGAGTTCGTCCAGATCATCTACAAAGAAAGTCAACACCTGGAATCCATACTCGAAGGTTTGCTCGACTTTTCCAAGCTCGAGCAGAAGATGTTGATCCTTGAGAAAGCCACCTTCGATCTCACTGGATTGGTCAGAGAAACGATGAGATCGGTCGAAGAACTCGCCAAGTCGAAGCAAGTCAAGTTGGAACTGTTGACCAAAGAACCCGTGCTTATCAGGGCAGACCAGAGGCGCATCAGACAGGTCATAACGAACCTTTTGAGCAACGGCATCAAGTACTCGAAAGAAGATTCTCAAGAAAAGTACGTCAGGGTGAAGATAGAGAGAAAGGATGATAGAGTCTTGATCGAAGTATCGGACAACGGCATAGGAATACCCAAAGAGTATCATGAGAAAGTGTTCGAGAGGTTCTTCAGGGTTGGAACTGTCATGGACCACAGGGTGGAGGGAACTGGTCTGGGACTCACCATAGCCAAGCAGATCGTTGAACTGCACGGAGGCCGCATCTGGCTGGAGAGCGAACCAGGCGTTGGTACAACCGTCTTTGTGGAATTACCGGTAGGTGGCGAGCGATGAAGCTGGAAGAGATCATCGCGAAGGTAGAGGAACTTCCCACGCCCGATCCAATAGTTCAAAAGATCATCGCTGTGGCCTCCGATCCGAACGCGTCGGCAAAGGATCTGGCTGATGTCATCAAGCTCGATCCGAGTCTGTCGGTGCGCGTTTTGAGGCTCGTGAATTCAGCCTATTATGGTTTACCAAGGAAGATCGCTCAACTGAGCGAGGCAGTGATGATCCTTGGCTTCAAGACGGTCAGGAACTTGGCGTTGAGCGTCTTCACCTACAGCTCGTTGATGAGAAGGAAAAGATCAACGATAGACCACACGGCACTGTGGAAGCACTTCATAGGTGTTGCGGTCGCGTCGGAGTTGATGGCTCAACTGGTTGGCTATCCCAACAAGGAGGAACTCTTCGTCGCAGGATTGTTACACGACATAGGAAAGGTCACACTCGAGTTCGTCTCACCGGAGATGTTCGCCGCCGTGGCAAAACTCACCAAAACGTTAAAGATCTCTTTTTTCGAAGCTGAGAAGAAATTGAATCTCCCAAACCACGCTTTGATAAGCATGAAGACCATCGAACGGTGGGGGCTTCCGGAGCTCGTGTCTCAAGCATGTGGTGGTCACCATACACCGGAGTCCTTCTCCGAGAGTCTGTACTCCGATGTCATAAGCATGATTCATGTGAGCGACTTTTTCGTGAACACGATCAACTACGGAGAGTCATATTCGTATGGAGGATTTGTCTTGTCACCGTACGCTCTGAACCTGTTGGGACTCAAGCCGAGGATGCTCACAAATTATCTGAAGAAGCTGAAGGAAAAGTTAATGACGGCGGATGAGTTTCTCAAAATCGAGCAGGAGGCGGTATCATGAGGCCAGATTACAGAAAAGCGATGCTCGAATCTGAAATCGTCAAGTTGATAAGTGAAGCTCTGAGGGAAGCAAAGGATCCGAAACTGAAGGATCGCATCATCACAGTCTCACGCGCTGAACTTTCCGCCGACAAGAGGTTCGTCGACGTTTACGTCAGTTCGATAGGAGACGAAGTCGAACGGAAGGGCTTGGTCGAGCACCTCAACAAGATCAAGGGCTATTTCAGGACCTATTTGGCGAACAATCTGGATTTGTTCGTCGCACCGCAGGTTCGCTTCAAGGAAGACCCAGGTATAGAGGCAAGCGTTCGCGTTCAGGAACTGCTGAACAAGCTCAAGGAGGAAAAGAAGTGAGCGTGTCTGGGATTTTACTGGTGGACAAACCTAGAGGGCCTACTTCTCACGACGTGGTCGAGGAAGTGAGGAAGAAGCTGAACCAGAGACGTGTGGGTCACGCCGGAACACTCGATCCGTTCGCCACGGGTTTGCTCATAATCGGTGTGGGAAACGCCACGAGGTTGCTGGAATATCTCATGAACCACAACAAAATCTACAGAGTGAAGATGAAGCTCGGTCTCATCACCGACACGTTCGATATAACTGGGAAGATCGAAGAAGAGAGGCCGTGCAACGCCACAAAGGATGAGATCATAGAAACGATCAAAAGCTTTGTGGGAAGTTATGTTCAGGTGCCACCTGCGTACTCGGCCAAGAAGTACAAAGGTGAACGACTGTACGAGTTGGCGAGACAGGGCAAGATCGTGAGATTACCGCCCAGACAGGTGACGATCCATCGCGTAGAGGATATCGAAATCGAAGGCCTCTTCGTTTCCTTCACGGTTGAGACAAGCCCTGGTACCTACGTGAGGTCCCTTTGCATGGACATCGGTTACAAGCTCGGCTGTGGGGCAACTGCCGTGGAACTGAGGAGACTCAAGGTTGGGCCGTTCAGGGTCGAAGACGCGGTGGACGTTTACAGCCTGAGCGCTGAGGAGATCACGAAAAGAATCATCCCTATCTCGAAAGTGCTCCACTTTCCAAAAGTTTGGATCAACAACGAAGCCAAAGAGAGAGTTTTGAACGGAATGAAGATTCACACGGAGGACATTCTGCATCACGAACCGTTCGAAAAGAACTCGATCGTTCAAGTGTTCAACGGAGAAGAACTTTTGTGCCTTGCGCGCGCTGAACGACGTTCGACGTTTCTGAAAACTTTGGTGCAGCAGGGAAGAAATGAAGCGGTCCTCAAACCGTTCAAGGTCTTCAAGGAGAGCTGATCATGTACGTCACGACGATAGGAGTCTTCGATGGGGTTCATCTGGGACACAAGGCGCTGTTGAAAGAGGTCAATCGACTCGCGCAAGAGAAGAAGCTTCGTTCAAGGGCTTTCGTGGTTTCCCACCCGTTCGAACATCTCAAAGGTGAATTCGATGGTTTGATCACAAGTCACGAGAGACGAATCCTTTTGCTCTCCCAGTACTTGGACGAAGTCGAGCTTTTGGATTTGCGATGCATCAAAGACATGCCCGCGCAGGACTTTTTCGAACGAATCCTTGCGAAGGATACCGCCGTGCTCGTCGTAGGAAGAGATTTCAGATTCGGCAAGAACGCGCTGGGCGATCTCAACATGCTGGAGAAACTCTGTGAAGATGGAAACATCATTCTCAGGAATTTTCCCGACGTTTTGGATGAAAACGGCGCACGCATAAGTAGCTCTCGTATCCGGAACATGATAAAAGACGGCAAGATTGAACAAGCCGAGAGATTGTTGGGTCATGAGTATCTGCTCGAAGCTGTCGTTCTGAACGTGAGCAGGTTGAATTCGAAGAACGTGGCCCTGCTGCAAACTGCGAAAGAATTGGTCAAGCCACGGTGTGGTGTCTTTCAAATCGAAGAGCAAAACTTGAACATCGTTGGAACGCTGATTCTCGAGCGAGAAACGAAGTTGGTTTCTGAGGATCTGAGGCTTGCCCCAGGAACGTATTTGTATTTGAGATTGATGGGGGGAAAATCGTGAACATAGGTGTCGTCACGGGTATAAACAGCTCCGATCCGTACGTGTTCTATGTGAGGCTCAGTCAGGAAGATGGAAAACCTTGCCACATGCTCCAGATAGACGATGTCGTCAAAGTCCAGTTCGACTACCATCCCCAAGGTTCACTCGTCTACTACGGCATCGTGGTGGAGATGAAGGCCAGGTGGGACTTTGGTCCCATATCTGGCTACGAAGAGGAGCTCGCCTTGAAGGGCCTCTCTCCGGCGAACCCCATCTTCATAGCCACGGTCATGACCACCAGGATGTTGAAAATCGAGAACGGTAAGATGCTACCGGACGCACCTCAGGTGCCACCACCACCCGGCGCAAAGGTAAGTGTCGCAAGCGAAGAAGAGATCGATATAGCGCTGGGCTTCGACGAGCTCTTGCAGAAGAACTGTGCGATTCCCATAGGCGTGTTCAGGAACAGCAGACCCGCGTACACATAAACATATCGGGTCAATCTGGAGTGGCTGCCAAGACTTCCTACGCGACCTTCCTCGTGAAGTCTTTTCTCGACACGGGAAACAGGTTGAAGGAAAAGAATGAACTCATGGCATGCCTGTCGAGGTCTCGTTTCATCGTCTTCAACGTCAAAGGTGAGGGGTTGCTGTTCTTGGACAAGTGGTCAAAGGAGTGGAAAGAGAAAGAGGAAGCAGAAACAGGAAGATCGTGGCGAAGAATGTACCAGGCGTTGCGGATGGAAGCCGAGCCGTTCAAAAGAGTCGCCTTCTTCGCACCGAAGAAATCAGCTAAGGATGAACCTTGGGTCAACAAGAGGTCCCAGGGTGTGCAAGTCTACGGCTGGGACATCGTTGACATAATGAAACTGGGTCTGTTCGAACTGTTCTTCGATCAAGAAGAGTTAGAAGAGAACCAAAATCTTCAACTCGCTGTCATGAGCGTTCAGGAAGTTTTGCAGTCACGTTTTGAGGATGCCATTTTGGAAGCGAAGAAGTTCTGCGAGCGTAACCACATAAAGATCCCAAACGATCCAGAGTTGATCATCAGAACGGCCATCGCGAATGGCTTTGACGTGAGTACAATGGCGCGCCTACCGGATGGCCTGGACGAGCTCATAGAGATGTTCGACAAAGATGACGACTTCAAAACGAAGATCATGCAAGAGGTGCAGGGAAAAGCCACTATCGCTTCACTCGTGAGGAGACTGAAGGCCGCGAAAGCAGTGGGCTTCGACCTTCTCTGGGTTCGGACGAGTTTTCTCAAATTCGATGTCTCAACGAGTAGGCGCATCGATTGGGACAAGCCTGGCCAGGTGACGGTCATCGACATATCCAAGCTGAGAACTCGTCCGCAGAGCTTCGTGGTCGGTGCTGTGTTGCTCGAAGTCATGAGATCGCGAGAAGAGAAGACCAACCAAGATCCCGTGTTCATATTCTTGGATGAGCTCAACAAGTACGCGCCGCGCTTTGGGGGAGGCCCACTGTCTTCGATATTCCGAGACATCGCGGAACGGGGAAGGTCCTTCAGGGTGATACTCATCGGTGCGGAACAGACGGCCTCAGAGGTTGATTATCGCATCATCACTCAGTCTTCGACGACGGTCATTGGAAGGCAGAAAGGTGCCGAATTGGCGAAGCCAGAGTATTCACATTTGACGGATGAGCAGAAGGCCAGGGCTGCGTTGCTCCAACAGGGAGAAGTCATCGTGGATCAGCCCTTCATGAGGATACCGATCACCGTGAGGTTCCCATTGCCAGCTTGGTGCACGCGAGAGGACGATGCATATGTGATGAGTGAACAGGAAAGAAGGGCACTCGAAGAGAGGGTGTACAGGGGAGATTGAGATGACGTTGAAGAACTGTCTCGTGTATCGAGATGGTAACTTCGTCAGAATGGACCTCAACATCGAAAAGGGTGTTTTCGTTGAGAGATCGTCTGAACCTACGATCGATGGGACTGGCTACTACGTCATGCCTGGATTTGTGGATTCGCACGCACACGTGATAGGCACGGGACACAAATATGGCTATGTGAACTTGGAGAACGTTCACTCGATCGAAGAACTCTTGAAGATTCTGAGCGAACAAAACCACGAACCGATCATCGCCGGAGGATGGAGCGAAGAGAAACTGGGAACAAGGCCGACCAGACAACTGCTCGATCGATTGGAAAAACCTGTTCTTCTCGTCAGAAGGTGCGGGCACGTCGCGGTCGCCAACACATCGCTCATGAAATTGGTTGGAAAGTGGAGAGAAGATGGAATCTTCAAGGAAGAAGAGTTGGAGACTTTGAGAAAGGGCTTGCCGTCGAGGGAAGATGAGAAGTTCTTCAAGATCGGTCAAGAAAGGTTCTTGATGCATGGGGTGACCTTCGTTCATTCTGATGATCTGCACGGTTTGAATTGGAAGAGTCTGAAAGAGATCTTGCAAAGTTCCAAGATGAGGATCTTCGAGAAAGTATACTTTTCATCCACAACTGAACTCGAGAACTTCGATGACTTTGGCCAGATTTCTGATCGGGTGATCGTGAAGGCCGTGAAGTTGTTCGTGGATGGATCCGTTGGGGGAAGAACAGCTTGGCTCAGCCTTCCATACGCGGATGATCCTTCGAACCTTGGAATGAAACTGATCGATGAAGTGGATCTCGAGAAATTCGCAACTTTGTGTGAGAGAAAGAACGTTCAGCTCTGCGTGCACGCGATAGGCGATGAAGCCGTGCACACGGTGGCCAAGGTTTTCAGGACGCATCCGAACCACAGGGTGATACATGCACAGTTGATTCGAGAGGAAGACTTGCTGCCTTTGAAGGAGAGCTTCTTCTCGATTCAACCTCACTTCGCTTTCGAGGACCGTCACCTCATCGAATCGATGTTGCCCAAAAACCTGAAAGCCTTGCGCTATCCATTCTTGATGCTCTTCCAGCGGGGATTCAAGATCGCGTTCTCTACGGACGCACCGGTTTCTCCGGAGGATCCGAAGTACGTCATCGAATCGGCGATGAGACTTGGATTCACGAAACGGCAGGCGATAGAGCTCTACACGGTTGCTGGCGCACGAATGGCGGGTTTGAACAACCTCGGTGAAATAAAGACCAACTTTCTTGCGGACTTCTGCCTCTACGAGAAAAATCCTCTCGATCTGGGCGAAGACCCAGTCGCGGTGTACGTGGCAGGCGAGTTGGTCCATGAGAAATAAAATGGAGCAGGCGGTGGGACTCGAACC
>JAPYWY010000041.1 GCA_028276125.1 Pseudothermotoga sp. | reverse complement strand
GATGAAGTCAGAATTCTGTTTTCCCGTTGAACTATCGCATGGTTTTGTACTCTCTCTGCTGAAGAAGAACGTGGACTTCGTTTTCATTCCGAGGATTCGTGGGACCAAACCTCCCCTTTCGGACAAAGAAGGCGTGTACTGCCCATTCGTTCAGAGCGAGCCCGACTGGTTGAAAGCCGACCTTGCCGAACTCAACGAAGTTGAAGTCCTCTCGTGCAACATCGATTTCAACGACCCAGAGGATGTTGTGTTCGAAAACCTATTCAGCATGTTCAAAACCTTCGGCTTCGATAGGGAAAAGGTCAGAATCGCCTTCGAGGAAGCTAAGAGCCGCCAGAAGAGTTTCGAAGAGGACCTGAAACGGTTCAGTGAAGAATTCCTGAAGAAAGTAGAAGAGGCCGGAACAGGTGTCGTCATCTTTGGTAGAGCTTACAACGCGTTCCAGAGCCACGCGAACTTGGGAGTTCCAAGAAAGATTGCAAGCTATGGTGTTCCTGTGGCGAGCTTCGATGTCCTCCCGTTCGAGTCCGAGGAAGGTTACGAGAACATGTACTGGACATGGGGAGAAATGATGTTGAAGGCGGCCAGGTACGTCAAGAGTCATCCGAAACTCTATCCCGTCTTCATAACGAACTTCAGCTGTGGACCAGATTCGTTCATCCTCTCCTACTTCAAATCGATCATGGGAGAAAAACCTACCCTCGTTCTGGAACTCGACAGCCACACGGCGGACGCTGGTCTCGAAACGCGCATCGAGGCATTCTTGGACATCGTCAAATGCAGGAAAGAGAAGAAAAAACAGCCTTCGCGTTTCAAAACGTTGGAGGTCAGGATCGACAAAAGCGGTGTCTTCGTCTTGAAAGATGGTGAGAAGATCTCCTGGACCGATCCGAGAGTGAGGTTGGTCTTTCCCACGATGGGCACCTTCGGGGCCAGATGTCTTGCTGCTGCGGTCTCGAGATTCGGTGTTCGAACCCACGTTTGTCCACCGCCGGGCGAGCTCGAATTCAAACTGGGCAGGGGCAACTCGCTGTCCAAGGAGTGTTTGCCGTTGCATTTGACGCTCGGTTCGTTGATAAGGTATCTACAAGAAAGACCCAAGGACGAGATCACGCTGTACTTCATGCCCACGACGTCCGGTCCGTGCAGGTTCGGCCAGTACAGCAACTACATGAAGCTGTGGCTGGAACAGAACGATGTCAAGGATGTGGGTTTGGTCTCTTTGAACTCCGAGAACGCGTATGGAGGCTTGGGTGTAGGTTTCACCCTACGAGCATGGCTCGCCGTGCTCGTGTCGGATCTTTACTCCAACGTGGAGAAATCCTTGAGGACTCTGTTGAAGAACGAAGACCAAGTGGAATCCCTCATTGAATCTCACCACAAAATGATCCTCGAAAGTCTACAGAAAGATTCACTCTTCAATTTCCTCAAAACGGTTGAAAGAGTTTGCGAGCAGCTCGAATCGCTACGCTTGAAAGTGGCTTATGAGAGATCTCCCAAAGCGATGATGACTGGAGAGATATACGTACGATGGGATGAGTTCAGCAGGAAGAGGATGGAAGATCTTTTCGCCCAAGAGGGTATCATCTTGCAGATCTCGCCTATACACGAATGGATCTACTACACTTATTACATCTTCATAGAGAGACTCGTGAAGAAGAATTCCACGAGCTTCGAGAGGATGAAGAAACGTATAGAGATGCAGGTCTTGAAGTATTTCGAACGAAAGATCAAACGGTCGTTCGCACGAGCGGGATTGTGTGATGCGCGCACGGTGAACGTCGCACACGTGGTGGAAACGGCGAAACCTCATCTTTCACCAACTCTGACGGGAGAAGCCATCCTAACCATAGGGAGCACTCTCGCAGAGATCGGTGAGTATTACGATGGTGTGATCGCAGTGGGACCGTTCGCGTGTATGCCGAGCCGCATCGCCGAGTCCATCCTCAAGAACGCCATCGAAGAGAAGAAGAGAAAGCTTGGAAAGTCTCTACCTTTCATCTCGATCGAGCTGGACGGTAATCCCTTCACACCATCCATAGAGGCAAGAATAGACGCTTTCATCGCCCAACTCAAGCAACTGAAGAGGGGAAGTGAGTCGCTTGCCATTAGTCTTTCTTGCCGGTGATGCGAAGGTCCTGAAAGATGAACACGTGAAGGGGATTTGTGAGAAGAAGAAGGTCAAGAGGATGAAGGTGTCACTGGAGGAGAAAGAGACAGCGTTCAATTTGCTGTCTCAAGGTGGCCTGTTCTTCACTGACGTTCTGCTCGATATCACCGACTTCGACGACTGGAAAAAGGACGATCAGAAGAAACTTTTGGAACTGGTAGAAAAAGCGAAAATCGATGTGATTGTGAGAACAGAGGAAAGCGTAAAAGCCAAGGACATTCTGGTTCTGGCATTACCCAAACCGTGGGAACACGAGAAATGGACAGACTACGTCTCACAGCGGCTGAAAAAACATGGAATATCAGCTTCACGAAGGCTGGCAGAACTGATCTTCGAGAAGGTCGGACCAAACGACGAACTCGTCGAGAGAGAGATCGAGAAATTAGCCTGTGTGACGAACCAACCGACCGAAGAGCTCGTCGAACAAATAGTTTCTTTCCACTCAAGGGGTGACATCGAGGAGCTGTGTTTCAAAGTCTCGATGGGGAACTTCGAAGAAGCGCATCCACTGCTGAGTGTGATCCTGAAGAACACCGAAGCGGTGCTCGTGGTCTCGATTCTTGCCAGGCATTTTCTCGATTTGTACAAGCTCGTGCTCTTCCTCGAAAGGCAAGAGACTTATCCTTGGCCAGTGATAAAGAAAGCGTCCGAAAGTCTCGGCATAGGACTCGGAAGAACTGCCAAATTTCTGGGCTTCTCTTTCAAAGGTGGTGACAAAGTTTTGAACCACATCACGCTCTACGATGCTGAAAAGCTCGAAAAGATTCTGGATAGACTGTACTGGCTCGATCTTGTGGTGAAGAGCACTCCCACACCGAACTTAGCGATCCACAGCTTTTTAGATCAAGTTCGACAGATCCTCGGTGAAGGCACATGAAGTTGGTCTTCAGACAGACGAAGTTCAACCGCTACAGTGTCGTGGCTCTGCTCAGCGCTGTTGTGAGCAGGCTCAACTGGGTTGAGATCGTCATCGCGAAGAAGATCGACGATATCTTGACCTTACCTAAGGACAGCGTTGTGGCGTATTCCTTCATGAGTTTCGATCTGAGACGGGTTCAGGAAGAAGTCAAAATACTCAAGTTGAAGGGTTACACGCTCTTGGCCGGAGGGCCACATCCAACCGCGCGAGCCGAAGAATGCCTCAGGATGGGTTTCGATCACGTCTTCGTGGGCGACGGGGAAGAGAACTTGATCGAGTTCTTGAAAGGGGAAAGAAAACCCGTTTTCGATGGTCTGAGCAAGAGGATCGACCTGAACGATTATCCTCCCTTCTGCGTGGAACTCTCCCAGTTCATGCCCATTGAAATCAGCAGAGGCTGTCCATTCAACTGTGCTTACTGCGAGACGTCGTTGGTCGCTGGAAGGATCGTTCGACACCGAAGTGTTGAGCAAATAGTTCATTACTGCGAGCTCGGCTTGAGAAAGCACAAGTACGTGGCGAGGTTCATAACTTCCAACGCGTTCGGTTACGGTTCGAAGGATGGGGTGACACCCAACGTTGAAGCCATAGAATCGCTCTTGTTCAACCTCAAGAGGATAGGTATGCGCGAGATATACTTCGGCACGTTTCCTTCTGACGTGAGACCTGACTCAGTGAACGACGAGGTGGTGAAAATAGTCAAAAGATACGCGAACAACAAGAGCGTGATCTTGGGCGCCCAGAGCGGCAGTGACAGAGTTTTGAAGATCCTGAGAAGGGGACACGGCAAAGACGACGTTCTGAACGCTGTTGAGATTCTGTTGAAACATGGGTTCACACCGCACGTGGACTTCATATTCGGTTTTCCGTTCGAAACTCAAGACGATCAGCACGAGACGATTCAGTTCATCGAGAAGCTCGTTCAAATGGGGTGCAAGATACACGCGCACAGTTTCCTACCCTTACCCGGTACGAGTTTGGAGAAGGCTGGCTGTGCTCTTCTACCCGGTTGGCTCAAGAGAAGACTGTCAAAACTTGCGTCCGAAGGAAGGCTCGATGGTTATTGGCAGAAACAGGAACAGATGTCTCGCGAGTTGCTCTCGCAGCAGAGTAATGCGTTTGATTGTTGAACGTGTTATATTTTTTGTGAAATGTTGTTAAAGTAACGACGCGACGATTGTGCTAAAATGTTCGCACGGAGGGATTCTCGTTGCCAGAGAAGTTCTGTTCTTTCTGTGGTAGACCCGCGAGCCAAGTTGGAAAGCTGATAGCCGGTCCAAGCGCATACATATGTGACGAGTGCGTGGAGTTGTTCCACGATCTCTTGACGAGCGACAAACGTGTCAGGAGGGAACGCAGAAAGCCCCTTCCAAAGCCTGCCGAGATAAAGGCGGAACTCGACAAGTATGTGATTGGGCAGGAGAGGGCGAAGAGGATCATATCTGTAGCCGTGTACAACCATTACAAGAGGGTCTTCTACGCTGGTAACTTTGACGACGTCGAGATGGAAAAATCGAACATCATGATGATAGGCCCCACGGGAAGTGGTAAAACGCTGATAGCCCGTGTTTTGGCCAAGATACTGGATGTGCCCTTCGCCATAGCCGATGCGACCCCACTCACGGAGGCAGGTTACGTGGGTGAAGACGTCGAGAACGTGATACTGCGTCTGCTTGAGGTCACCAACTTCGACATAGAGAGGGCTCAATACGGGATCATCTACATAGACGAGATCGACAAGATTGCGAGGAAATCGCCGAACCCATCGATAACGAGGGATGTTTCCGGCGAAGGTGTGCAGCAGGGATTGTTGAAGATCGTTGAAGGTACCATAGCGAACGTACCACCACAGGGTGGAAGAAAACATCCATATCAGGAATTCATCAAGGTGGACACGACGAACATACTGTTCATAGTGGGTGGAGCCTTCGATGGACTGGAAGAGATCATCAAAAGGAGGATCCAAAGCTCATCGATGGGTTTTGGGGCCGACATAAAGAGCAAGAAGCAGATGAGGCTCGGTGAGATCCTCGCGCACGTCACGCCGGACGATCTCGTTCAGTACGGCATGATCCCCGAGTTCGTGGGACGTTTCCCCGTCATAGCGACCTTGGACGATCTCACTGAAGAAGATCTGGTGAAGATACTCAGCGAGCCGAAGAACGCCTTGATAAAACAATACAAGAAGCTTTTCGAGCTCGACAACGTCCAACTCGAGATAGAACCAGAAGCACTGACTGCCATCGCAAGGAAAGCTTTAGCCCGTGGAACCGGTGCAAGAGCTTTGAGAAGCGTTTTCGAAGAGGTCATGATGGACGCGATGTTCGAGTTGCCCTCATCACACAACGTCGAAAAGGTCATCATCACTGCGGCAGCGGTTGAGGGGAAGGAGAAACCGAGACTGGTGATGCGGGAGATCGCGTGATGGTAGTCATAGCAGTGGAAACCTCGTGCGACGAAACTTCCGTCGCAGTGATCGCAGAAGAGAGAATACTCTCGAACGTTGTGTCTTCCCAGGTGAAGGTGCACGAACCCTTCGGCGGAGTTGTTCCAGAGGTCGCTGCGAGGCACCATTTGAAAAACCTTCCGCAGGTCTTTCGAAAGGCCATCGAAGATGCGAAGCTCAGCTTCAACGAGATCGACGTCGTCGCCGTCACGTATGGTCCTGGGCTCATAGGTGCCTTGATGGTTGGTCTTTCTTTCGCCAAAGGTCTCAGCTTGGCTTTGGAGAAACCTATCGTCGGCGTGAACCACCTGTTGGGGCACGTCTACGCGGCGAAGTTGAGTTTTCCACAACTTGAACCACCGTTCCTTGCCTTGCTCGTCAGTGGCGGACACACTGAGTTGCTCCTCTTCACGGATGATCCAACCAAACCTGAAGTGATCGGTCGAACCGTGGACGATGCCGCGGGAGAGGCCTTCGATAAGGTTGCGAGGTTGCTCCAGTTGGGTTATCCTGGCGGTCCTGCGATAGAGAGGGCAGCCAAATCTGGAGATCCACACCGCTACCATTTACCGAGGGCGATGTTGGACAAGGACAAGCTAGACTTCAGTTTCTCGGGTTTGAAGACGGCGGTATCGTACTTGCTCAAGAGTGAACCGAACGCGAACAAATCTGACGTAGCAGCTTCCTTCCAAGAGGCCGTGGTGGATGCACTGGTTTGGAAAACTTCACGTGCCATGGAGCTGACGAAGGTGAAGAGGTTGGTCTTGGTGGGCGGAGTGGCGGCCAACCTGAGATTGCGGGAAAAGCTTTCAGAAGAATGTTCGAAGAAAAACTACGAATTCTACGTTCCACCCATAGAGCTCTGCATGGACAACGCGGCCATGATCGCCCGGGCCGCGATAGAACTCGCACGCAGAGGAATGTTTTCTGATCTCAACCTGAATGCCGTTCCATACCTCTCTTTTTGAGCAATTTCTGTTTTATCCTCGCGGCTTTCTCGGCAAGGATCAACACGTGTCCACTGTCGATGTAGATCACGCTCCTCGCCTGCGCGCCGTAGGTCAGGTTCACCATCTTGTTCGAGTAACTCGCCGTTTCTCTGAGTTGTTTAGCCATCACGTTGTTCACTGGAACTATCGCTTTGATTCTGTCAGTATTGACGAACACGCCCTTCGTGATCTGTACCAACATATCTTCCACTTCCAATCAGAACCAATCTCTCATGGAGAAGAGCATCGGTTCTCCATGAGGGTTCAACAACTTGTGGTTCACGACCAAACCGTTGTAGATCACATGATCGCCACTTTCGAACCTGCCGACGAGCTCGCACTCGAAGTACGCGATCACACCTTCGACGATGGGCAACTTCAATTTTTCCACGTTCCTACTCGAATAATACCCGAAGAGTTCGCCGATCTCTTTCTGTTTCTTGTCCAAAACCTGGATCGAAAACTTTTTGCTCTTCTCTATGACCTCCGCCGTTTTTCTCGTTGGTCCGAGTGCGACGGCCAGCATGGCTGGTTTGAAAGCAGACTGCATCACCCATGCCGCGGCAAGGCCAGCCCTCTCATTTTCGGTGCAACTCGAAACTATGTAGACACCTTGAACCAAACAGTCGAAGGCGTTTTTGTACACGCATCCTCACCCCACGGGATGTTTTCACAGAGATTATACTTCAAGTTGAATAGTGTCTTTTCAATTCCTCGTTGAACGGCAAATTCAATATTTCATCTATGACCGCTGCGGCTTGTTCGTACGATCTGGTCCGTGGGTCTCTGATGAGAATCTCTTCGAGCACCCTCTTGTCTTTCGAGAAGAACGCTTCCAAATTCCACTCCATCCTCAGTATTCGAGGCCAGAGGTAAAACTTCTTGATCCTGTCCGTCAAGTCCGGTTCAACCTTCTCTCTGTGAATTCCTTCTCTGTCCACCCACACTGGCAGTTCCATCACCAGATCGTCGGGGAAATCCTTCAACGTTCCCTGGTTCTCCACATTCAGAAACAGCCTGACTTTTTTGTTGTTCGAAATCGCGTTGATGAAAGGAACGTGCTGCTCTCCACTCATTTTGCCTTTCCTGAAGATCTCGGAAAAAGCCTCCGTCAACTTCACACTCGGATCGAGTTCAACCTGTCGCGAGAGCTCTATCAGCCTTCTTCTGGCGTTTCTCAGCAATTCGTGTAATTTGGGCCTCTCCACTTCGTTGTCTATTCCCCCAAATTCGCCGAACCATCTCTTCTTTATTTCAAGGTTGTAGTGGTATTTCCACGTTCCGTTCCGCACCGTGTCGCCTATCGGGAGCATACCGTAGAACTTGTACATGTCCATCGCACCAGGCGACATCTGAACGTCCCAAGGACTCCTCGCTTTCCATTTGGGAAGTTCCTTCTCTATCCATTCATCGAGGAGTGGATAAGCATCCTTCCCTTCGTATCTGAACCTGTTCAACCAAATGCCGTGGTTCACACCAGCGACTTGCCAATCGACTTTTTCCGGCTCGAGCTTCAGCCTCTCGAAGACCTCATACACCCCAGCCACACCGTGGCAGAACCCCACGATGTTGACTCTCGTGGTCCGCCTCACCGCTTGGGTGATTTCAAAAACGGGATTCGCCGTCTGCATGAGATAAGCGTTCGGTGCCAATTTTTCCATCTTTCTTGCTATGTCTAATGCGAGCTTCACATCTGGATGAGACGCCAAAACGTAGGTGTACGTCGAAACCATGCTCAATTCTTGACTGTCTATACCCCTGTAGTATCCATGTTTCTCGGCGATCTCCGTGACAATGTCCCACCTTCGGAACCCATCCTCGTGATACCTTGGATCGTACGGAAAAGCCGTATTTATCACAAAATCCGCACCCTCGATGGCTTCATCCATTTGGAATGTCTTCACGATCTTGACTGGTGAGCCGAGCTCGTGAACGTATTTCTTCGCAAGGACGTACGATGCGTTCAATCTCTCTTCGTTGATGTCCATCAAACAGATGTGCGTGTCATTTTTGGAGAGTTCCTCCGTCTGCGCTATGTCGCCTATGATCTGTTGTGCAAACCTCACGCTTCCTGCGCCTATTATGGTGATCTTCATGCTCACTGCCTCCCCGATTCACAGACCCTTCAACGTGAAAGTCTTGTTCCTCAGATCCACCTCGAGCTTGAGATCACCCGACTTGGTTCCAAGAGCTTCGATCAGATACGAAGGTTCATCGTTGAAAATGTTCAACACCTTCGCTCTCCCACCGAGCAATCGGAGCGTGTGTTGAAAGATCTTATCGGACGAATCGTCGTAGAGCGATAGGTCATCGCTCAGAATTATCATGTTGTCCAACAAGGCACAAGTGTAGGCGTAAATCTCTCGCTGTGTCTCGCTCAACTCAGTCTTCCGCGGTCTGAGCAGCAAACAATCTGGATCGTTCTGCCAGAGCCTTCTGTTCATGAACGATCTGGTGATCACGTTCCTCAGCGCCCACTTCGCTGCGGGAACACCGTGATCGGGCAGATCTTCTCCCCAGTACGGCGCGGTGTCTGGTCCTATCCTCATTCCGTCCACCAGGCCAACGGCAGGAATCAAGGGTGAGCCGCAACCCAGTACAAAAGCATCCTTGACGGCACTCTTTATGACCCTCAACCCCTCTCTGAAAGCTTCGATTGGACTGATCGATCTGAACCTCTCACCAGGCATTGCTCCCGCGAAGAGAAAATCGATCTTGAAGTAAGAAAAGCCCATCTGTCGCAACGAGCTGAAGAGGTCGAACAACCACTTCTTGACGTCCTCCCTGCTCAGATCCAGCGCGTAGATCTTTCTGTTCCAGTTCCTGTACGCCAACTTCGGTGCACCTTTCTCTTTCACCACCCAGTCTGGATGTTGTTGGAACAGCTTTGAAGTCTCTGAGACACTGAATGGTGCTGTCCATATTCCAGGTTCAAAACCCTTCTCAAGGATCGTCTTCGCAATCTCATCTATTCTTGGAAAACTTTCTTTCGTGTCCAACCAATCTCCTATGTCTGTTTCATAACCATCGTCGATTTGAAAGACCCTCACCGAATACTTCCTCGCCAGTTCCAAATTTTTCAAGATCTCTGGCCAAGTTAAATCCAAGAAGTAGTGATACCAGCTGCACCATCCGACGAACCGATCTTCTTTGAAACGTGCTTCGTTATGTTTCGCCACCATCTCGGCGTACCGAGTG
>JAPYWY010000040.1 GCA_028276125.1 Pseudothermotoga sp. | reverse complement strand
CCCAAGATGGGGCCTCTTTTCAGTTCAATCGAAGGTTCATGCAAAGATCGCCCGTAAGATGCTTTGATCAAAAGCTTACCTTGTTGACGTACAGAGGGAACCTCTCACACAGTTGTTTGACTTGCATTTGAACTTCGCTCTGGACCTGATCGGCTATAGTGCCTTCTTCATCCGTGATGCTCGCCAAGACTCTGTATATGAGGCGTGCGATCTGTTTCATCTCCGTCTCAGTCATACCCCTCGTCGTGACTGCCGGTGTGCCAACGCGTATACCGCTGGCCACGAAGGGAGGACGTGTCTCGTTTGGAATCGTGTTCTTGTTCACCGTTATTCCACATTTTTCCAACGCCTTTTCTGCTGCCTTTCCGGTCACGTTCAGTGGGGTCAAGTCGACCAACATCAGATGCGTGTCCGTTCCGCCTGACACGATCCTCAGACCCATTCTGGACAACTCTTCGGCGAGAGCTTTCGCGTTCGCCACTATCTGTTTCTGATACTCAACGAATCCCGGGCTCAGTGCCTCCTTGAAGCAAACAGCCTTCGCCGCGATCACGTGCATGAGTGGTCCACCTTGGGTACCTGGGAAAACCCACTTGTTTATCTGTTTGTACAGTTCTGGATCGTTCGTCAGTATGAGGCCTCCTCTGGGCCCTCTGAGTGTCTTGTGCGTGGTCGAGGTCACTATGTGCGCGTATTCTGCAGGGTTTGGATACAAACCTGCCGCGACCAAACCTGCAAAGTGTGCCATATCCACTATCAGATACGCGCCAACCTCGTCGGCGATCTCTCGGAACTTTTTGAAGTCTATTATTCGCGAATAGGCGCTCCCTCCAGCCACGATGATCTTGGGTTTGTGTTCGAGAGCCAACTTTCTCACCGCATCGTAGTCTATCGTCTCAGTCTTTGGATCCACGCCATACTGGACCACCTTGAAAAACTTCCCCGAAAAGTTAACGTTCGCCCCGTGAGTCAAGTGACCACCGTGGGAAAGGCTCATGCCCATGAGTACGTCTCCAGGTTCGGCAACAGCCAAGTACGCAGCCATGTTCGCCTGCGAACCAGAATGCGGTTGAACGTTTGCGTATTTCACCTTGAAGAGCTGTTTGACTCTTTCTCTCGCCAATTCTTCTGCTTTATCGACCCACTCGCAACCACCGTAGTAACGTTTGCCCGGATAACCCTCCGCGTACTTGTTGGTCAGCACGCTGCCCATAGCCTCCATGACGGCGGGGGAAACGAAGTTCTCAGAGGCGATCAGCTCGAGCCCGTATTCCTGTCTCTTCAGTTCGTTCACGATCACTTCGTACACTTCAGGATCTACGAGTTTCACGTGCTCCCACATCGCTCATACCTCCTTGGAGAAAGAATATGTGGAGCCTTCGCGCGTATCGCGCACCTCTACCCCGAGCGCCTTCAACCTGTCCCTGATCGAGTCGGACAGATCGTACAGTTTTCTTTCCCTCAGCTCTCTGCGCACGTCGAGAATCAAACGCAAGAACGGATCCACGTCCGTCTCTTCGGATCGTGTGCCTGCCTCGAACAATCCCATCACTGGGCAGAACTCTCTTCGAAGCAACTGGTAAGCTCTCAGAGCATCCTCTTCGTTGCCTTCGTCCATGTATCTGTTCAGCAATGCTACGAGTTCAAAGATCTGTGCGATCGCTTCGGGTGTGTTGAAATCGTTGTCCAACGCTTCGATGAACTTTTGTCTTTGCTCGTTCATCCAAGGCTCGTTCTTCGCTACAGGCACGAAGGTGAAGTTAGACTCAAACCTCTTGAAGCTTTCGAGGATTCTCTTGGCTGCTTTTGCACTCGCCTCGAGAGACTCGATGGAGAAGTCGATGGGACTTCTGTAGTGCTTGGACAAAAAATAAAGCTTCAAGCCATCAGCTCCGAATTTCTTCAAAGCTTCTCTGAGTACGAATATGTTGCCCAAGGACTTGCTCATCTTGTCACCCGAAACACGCACCAAGGCGTTGTGGATCCAGTATCTCACGAACGGCTTTCCTGTCAACGCTTCGCTCTGCGCCTTTTCGTTCTCATGATGTGGAAAGATGAGATCTTCTCCGCCAGCGTGGATGTCGAGTGTGGAACCGAGGAGTTTTGTGGACATGATTGTGCACTCGATGTGCCAACCTGGTCTTCCTTTACCCCACGGGCTGTCCCACGCAGGTTCCTTGGGTTTGGCCGCCTTCCACAACGCGAAATCCAGTGCGAATCTCTTCTTTTCGTTCACTTCGACCCTTGCCCCTGCGATCATCTCATCCAAGCTTCTGTGCGACAGCTCCCCGTACTTCGGAAAACTCTTCACGTCGAAGTACACATCGCCGTCCACAACGTATGCGTGTCCTTTTTTTATCAACTGTTCTATGGCGTCGATGATCTCAGGCACGAAGTCCGACGTCTTTGGGGTGAAGTTCGCTGCCCTGATGCCGAGCGCGCTCGCATCCCGCCAATATTCTTGGATGAAGGTCTCTGCGACATCCTTGAAGTCGACGCCCCACTCGTTGGCGCGGTTTATGATCTTGTCGTCAATGTCCGTGAAGTTCTGAACCATTATCACGCGGTAGTTCCTGTACTCGAAATACCTCCTGAGGGCGTCGAAGACGATCATGGGCCTCGCGTTGCCCACGTGTATGAGTCCGTACACCGTTGGACCACACACGTACATTCGCACGACGTTGTCCTCGAGAGGTTCGAACTTCTCGAGTCGCCCTGTGAGTGTGTTTTTCAGAACCATCATCCTACCCCCAGCGCCTTTCTGATCCTCGCTGCCGTCTCAACTCGTCCCAGCAGTGTCACAACATCTATCAACTCAGGGCCCTCGCTCTTTCCCGTCAGGGCTCTCCTCAGACTCATATAAAAATCTTTCGCGTTCAGCTTCGAACCTTTGATCACTTCACGGAACACGTTGACCAATCCTTCTTTAGTCAACTCACCAGCTTGTTCGAGTCTTGCTGCACATTCAAGCAGGCCTCTTCGGATTGCTTCATCCGTCTGCAACGTAACTTCAGGTCTGACGAAGAAGAAGTCCGCGAGATCCGTGAATTCCTCGAGCGTGTGCATGCGATCTCGAACACACAAAAACACGTTCTCGAGCCACTCTTTGCTCTTGTAGGACCATCCTTTCGATTCTACGTATGGGATGAGCAATTCCACGATCGTTTTGACTTGTGATTTCCTGATGTAGTGTCCGTTCATCCATTTGAGTTTTCCCGGATCGAATATGGCTGGATTCTTGCTCACTCGCTCTATGGAGAACTTCTCGATCATTTCTTCCATGGACATGATCTCCTGAGCATCAGGTGGGGACCAACCGAGCAAAGCCAGATAGTTCACCACTGCTTCTGGTAAATATCCTCTGGCCCTGAACTCCTCAACGGACGTGGCACCATGACGTTTGCTGAGCTTTTTACCATCTGGGCCGAGGATCATCGACACGTGACCTATCTGTGGAGGCTCGACACCGAAGGCCTCGTAGATCGCGAGCTGTTTGACCGTGTTCGGTAAGTGATCGTCTCCCCTTATCACGTGCGTGATCTTCATGAGCATGTCGTCGACAACACAGGCGAAGTTGTACGTTGGCATGCCGTTGCTCCTCAACAGTGCAAAATCCCCGACGGAACCTTCGGTGAACACGACTTGACCCTTTATCAAATCGTTGTGAACGATCGTCTTTCTCGGCATCGAGAAGTAGATGGCCGGTTGTATACCCTTTTCTTCGTACTCTCTGATCCTCACTTTTGTGGCGAAACGGTCGAACATCTCGCGAGTGTAGTGTGGTGGTAAGTTCTTGCTGAGCAATTCTTCCCTTAGCTGTTCTATCTCTTCAGGATATGCATAGACCCTGTACGCCTTGTTCTCTCTCACCAGTTTTTCAGCGTACTCTCTGTATATGTGGAGCCTTTCGCTCTGTCTGTAAGGACCGTACGGCCCACCAACATCCGGCCCTTCATCCCACTGGATTTTCAGCCATCGGAGCGAGTCCATCAAGTTCTTTTCGAAGATGCGCTCCGAGCGTGCTATGTCAGTGTCTTCGATCCTCAAGACAAAGATACCGTTGAAGTGCCTTGCGAACAAGTAATTGAACAGGGCCGTTCTTGCCCCTCCAACGTGAAGAAAGCCTGTAGGACTCGGTGCGAACCTGACTCTCACCATTCGTCTTGCCTCCTATTTTTCAACGGTCTTCTTGACGAAGTACCAAAGGTACAGATCGAACTTTCCCGGTGTTTCTCCAAAACATCGAGCTTCTTCTTCCAACAAGGCTTCCAAGCTCAGATACCTCTGCTTCGTGAGTGATTTTGGTACTGAATCGATCAACCCGTAGTCCCTCATCAGAGAGAGCACATGTCTGTCAAGTATCGCAAGATCCTCAACACCAACGTTTCTCAAGAAATGACTTGCCTCCTTGTAGCCTATGCCGAGCGCGTTCTTCACCAACCATTCACGAGCCTCGGTTGGTGGCAACGAGAGCAAGGGTTTCAAGCGATGCACGAGCCATCTGTTTTTGACGATGTACGAAGCACGGGCTTTGGGATAACGATGGTGTAACTGCGTCAAGATCTCGGCCAAATCCTCTTCGCTAGTGTTCACGAAACCCTCGACGCCAATCAGTTGTTGTGCCTTCATGCCTCCCTTGGCACTCCAGTTCGCCGTGAGTATGCAGAAGCACAACTCACTGTAAAGCTCTTCGTCCGTTCCGCTTTCGCCGAGCTCTTTGAACTGCCTGAAACGCTCTTCAACGAGCGGTGCCGCCTCTTTCCTGATACTCTCAACGGCTTGGGCTAATCTTATCGCGCAGCACCTCCGATTCGATTATACATACGGAGGCTCGGTGAAAGTGTTATAATTTTGTAGGAGGTTGACGGATGACAACGAGCCAGATTGCGGACATGCTCAGATCCAACGGTTTGAAGGTCACGCCACAGAGAGTCGAAATCATAAGGTTTCTACAAGCTCACAGGGTTCACCCCACCGCGCAACAGATATACGAACACGTGCTGCGCAAGGTCGGGAGTGTTTCCTTCACGACGATATACAACACCATGCGTGTGCTCGAGCAGATGGGCCAAGTCCGAAAGATTCCCATCACTGAGAATGCAGCCATTTACGATATCGACACCTCTGACCATGGGCACTTCGTCTGCGAAATTTGTGGTACGGTCTACGACATCGCCTACAAAGCATCATTCCAGATCCCACATCAGGCGAGGAAAACAGAACTCATCGTCTACGGAGTTTGCGAAAGGTGCATGAAAACACAGTGACCGAAATCAAAGAACCCTCTTGATCTCCTTGAGCTGGTAGAATTCCAGCTCATCGCCTTCTTGGAAATCCGTTCTGCTTTTGAATTTTATACCGCACTCCTGGGGTGCTTCTACTTGGCTGACGTCTTCTTTGAAGTGTTTGAGAGTCTCTATCTCGTCGGTGAACAGCAGGACCCCATTCCTGTACACTTTGACTTTACTGTCGCGGGTAGCCTTGCCCTCGAGTAACTGCACACCTGCAACTTTACCCACTTTCTTTATGTCGAAGACCTTCTTGATCTCACCGCGTCCTATGAGCTCTTCCACTATCTGAGGTTTGAGCATGCCTTCCATGGCGAGCTTCAAGCTCTCGATCAGATCGTATATGATCTCGTAAGTCTTCACCTGGATGGCTTCTGTCTCAGCAAGTTTCCTCGCCTGTGGTTCGATCTTCACTCTGAAGCCGATCACAACACCATCGCAGGTGGAAGCGAGCATGATGTCACTCTCGGTCACGGGTCCAACTCCGGCGTGCACGACGTTCACCTTTATCTCTTCTGACTTCAAAGAATCGACCGCGCTCTGAACCGCACTGAGCGAGCCCAACGTGTCAGCCTTCAGAACGAGGTTCAGTTCCTTTTTCTCTTTTTCTTCCATCATCTTCAAGAGCTCCTCGAGCGTCATCCTGCGTTTTGAACGTCTTTCTTTTTCGATTCGAGCTCTTATCTCCTCGCTCACCTGACGGGCTGTTTCAAGATCTTCAACAGCGTAGATGGTGTAGCGAAGATCCGGCAACTCCTCAAAACCAACGATCATCACAGGCTGAGACGGTTCGGCTTGTCTTATGTGCTTGCCCTTGTCGTCGACCAACGTTCGGACCTTAGCGTAGATGGGTCCTGCGACGACGTGATCTCCAACCTTCAGGATCCCATCCTTCACGATCACGTTCGCGACTGGTCCAAGTCCACGTTCGACCTTCGATTCTATGACGACACACCTTGCGGGACCTTTGGGATAACATTTTATCTCTTTCATCTCCGCAACCAAAAGTATCATCTCGAGGAGCTCGTCTATGCCCTGTCCTGTCCTTGCGGATATGGGTACGACAATCGTATCACCACCCCAATCCTCGGGGACGAGGTTCAACTTGGACACCAGCTGTTGTTTCGTTGCTTCGACGTTCGCATTCGGTTTGTCTATCTTGTTTATCGCGACCACGACGGGTACGTTCGCCGCTTTCGCGTGGTTGTACGCCTCGACAGTCTGAGGCATCACTCCATCGTCCGCGGCCACGACCAGTACGACGATGTCCGTTGCTTGAGCGCCCCTGGCCCTCATCTCCGTGAACAGTTCATGACCGGGTGTGTCTATGAAGGTGATCTTCTTGCCGTTGTAGCTGATCTGGTACGCGCCTATCGACTGAGTTATGCCACCGGCTTCTTGTTCGGCCACCCGAGTCCTTCGTATCTTGTCAAGCAGTGTTGTCTTGCCATGGTCCACATGTCCCATCACGGTTACGACCGGAGGCCTCGGCACAAGCTCGTGCGCGTGCTTCGTGTAGAGCTCCTCGAAATACTTCTCGATCTGTTGCAGTTTGCTCATCTGTTCTTCAGCGTGCTCGATCTTGGTTTCCTGTTGCAACCTCAGTTTATGGCCGTACATCTTTGCGATCTCTCGGGCTGTTCTCTCGTCCAGCTTTTGATTTGGCTTGAGCACAACGCCCTTCATGAACATGTCTTGAATGAGTTTGTTCAGTGGTACCCCAATCTTCAAGGCGAGTGCGTTGACTTGGAGTTCCTCCGGTGTGACGAGGATCTCTTCCCTGACCTCTTCCTCTTTGACCTCTTCCTCTTTCTTCGGTTTTGCAGCGAGTTTGGATTTTTCTACATCTTCCTCTTCTTCAAAGAGTTCGAGCAAGAGTTTGACAGTCTCTTCGTCTATGTAACTCATATGGTTCTTGACATCGATTCCAAGCTCCTCAAGCTCTTGCAAAAGGTCCTTCGTGGACATGTTCAGCTTTTTCGCGAGTTCGTACACTCTCAATCTCGGCACATTCATCACCCCTTCGAACCGCATATATTTTACACAATGTGTATGCCTTTTTGCTGAACTGATTTTGAAGTGATGTGTTATAAATTGGTAGGACATAGAAACAAGGGAGGTTCGATGTAGATGTCAATCTTTGCACAGGATTGTTCGGAACAACCGAAGGCAGTTCGTGAGCTGATCGTTCACGCCATGGAGACTGAGAGAAGAGCGGATCTCTTCAAACCGAAGAATCTCTTGATTTTGGGAATGGGAGCTTCCTACTACGCAGGCCTGTACGCCACGGTGTACGCCAATAGCGCGGGTTTCAACTGCAGGTGTGAAGAACTTTCGGAAGTGCTGTGGTACTGGGACGAGAAGAACTTCGATTTTTACGATACGATCGTTCTAGTTTCACAATCGGGTGAAACGGTGGAGTTGAAGAGACTCCTCGAGAAATATCCCAAGATCAGGAACAAATCCATTCTCGTCACGAACAACCTCAACAGCTCAGCGGCCAGGGTCTTGAGTCAAGACAGGGTCTTTCCGATACACGCAGGTCAAGAGCGAGCGATGGGCTCGACCAAGACATTCGTGAACAGCATTTTGACCTTGCTCCTTATCGCGTCACGATGGCTGGGATCTTCATTGAATTTGGAGGGTTTGGACGAACACTTGGAGTACGCACTCGGGCTCGAGCTCCACGAATATATGGAGAGCGTGGCCACGAACGGGCAGTTGGTCTTGGTCGGGCGAGGTTTTTCGGTGCCGATCTTGCGCATGGCACAGCTCACACTCGCGGAGGTTGCGAGGTTCAACAGTTCTTTTTACAGTGGTGGGGGCTTTCGTCACGGTGCGATGGAACTGTTGATCGGTGGTGCGATCGCAACGCTCATTCATCTCGAGGGAAAGACTGAACGCGTCGTTGGCAAGATGTTGCAAGATCTTTCTGACCTCGACACGGTCTGGGCGATCACCAACGTTGGAGTGGATTCGAAGAGAAGAATCCAGTTGAAATCTGGCCTCGCCGAGGAATTGGCGGCGATACCTGTCATCGTCATCTTCCAGAAACTCGCAGATCTGTTGGCCCAGAAGAGAGGTTATCCGAGCGGGGTTGGTATGATCGCAACCAAGGTCACGAGCGAGGAATAGAGACTCTTCCGTGCGCCAGGTCTTTAAGTTTCTGCACCGTAGCAACGTCCATGCCAGCTTTCCACCAGTAAGGTAAAACGGTGTTGTTGAGCAACAACGGATCAACATTTTCTGGCAGAATGCCAGAGTTCGTCAACTCAAACCAGTCTCTCGTGTTTGGAATCGGTGTGTACTCGTTCAGAGAGATCGATATGCCCGCCTTTCTACAGGTTTCGATGGCGTTCACCACGTCCTGTTCGGTTTGTCCTGGCATGTTCACCATGACGTAGGCTTGGACTTCCTTGGAGGTGAAACCTACGGATCTGAGCAGCTGGGCTGCCCTGAGGATGTCTTCGTCTTGGACCTTGCCACCAGTTTTGTTTTGTAGGGGACCAGAGGTTTCGTAACCGAGTTTGATCGTGACGAAGTTTGCTTCCTTCAGCAGTCTGGCGAGTTCTTCGTCGATGAGTCTTGCATGTATGCCGTTGGGAAGATGATACCTGACGCCGAGGTTTGCCTCAACGAGCTTTCTCAAGAAAGGCTTGAAGTGGTTTTCCTTGTCTATCAGGGCAGCATCGTCGAAGAACACGACGTCTTTCACGTTGAAGCTTTGAACGTACCTTTGAATCATTTGCAGCATTCTTTCGTGGCTCCTGTGTACCCATCCGCCGTACAGCTTGGGTGTCAAACAGTAACTGCAGTTGTACACACAACCGAGCGAGGTGAAGAACACCAGATAACCCAGCCTGTCGTACAGCTCGTAGGCTGGATCGAACCTTTCAAACCAGTCACTGAGATCATCATCGAAAGTCTCTCGAAAGAGTTCATGGAGTAATCCGTTCAGTTGCGACAGATCGGCGCTGTAGACGATGTCCGCCCCACTGTGGAGCCTTGCGTGATCCGGATAGATGCGCGCGTATATCCCACCGAGGACCACGGGCACCTCGGGAAAGATCTTCTTGATGAGCTCTATAGTCTGACGAACACCTGGCCACCAATAAGTCATGGAGGATGTGACGAAGAAAGCATCTGGCTTTTCGATTCTTTTCAACTCGTGAATGAAGAACTCCTCAGATGCCCCGTAGCGCTTGTACTTCCTTGGAACGAACGACAGTTGCTCTGGTTTGGCGATTTCCACGGTGTGGAACTTTCCCGTCCCGTACTGTTTGTCAGGTTTGGGCTTAACAAAGAAAGCGATCTTCGGATCGTGCCTGTTCAAGAGATCTATCAGAGCCACATCGAATCCGTAGTGCAATAACACCGATCCAACGTACAACAATCCGACAGGTTTGAGCCAAAAATCGTACGCCGCGAAGTCACATATCCAAGGATTTATCAGGACGATCTTCTT
>JAPYWY010000039.1 GCA_028276125.1 Pseudothermotoga sp. | reverse complement strand
TTCCTCCCAGCATAGATCCGCTCAGTGAAAAGAACATCGAGCTTGACGAGGCCTTTGTAAGAGAAATTTTGAAAAAGCTCGAGATTGATCCACAAAGACCTCTGATAACTGTTGTTGCGAGGTTCGATCCGTGGAAAGACCTTTTCTCGGCGATAGACGTCTACAGGCTCGTAAAACGTGAGGTTCCCCCCGTTCAGCTTGCGATCGTTTCTGCGATGGCTTTGGACGATCCAGAGGGATGGATCTTCTACGAGAAAGTCCTACGCTACGCTGGAACGGACGAGGACATAAAGTTTTGCACGAACTTGAGGGGGGTGGGAAATAAAGAGGTGAACGCGATACAAAGAAGCAGCACGGTGGCGCTGCACACAGCCACGCGGGAAGGTTTCGGGTTGGTCATCAGCGAAGCTTTGTACAAGAGAGTGCCCGTGGTGGCGAGACCCGTCGGAGGTGTGAAGATCCAGATCAAACACGGTGAGAACGGCTATCTGGCTTGGAAGAAAGAAGAGCTCGCAGGATATATACTCAAACTGATGAACGATGAGAGCCTGAGAAAGAAGATGGGTGAAGAGGGACGAAAGATCGTGCTGGAGAAGTTCATCACGACAGTGAACCTAATGAACTATTTGAAGACCTTCATACAAGTTTTGAGGTGAGAAGTTGCCAGCTCCAGCTCTCAGAAGAGAGAACAAACTCCGTGTGTTGAGATGTTTGTTCGAGCGTGGTCCCCTGTCACGCGCACAGCTTTCGGATTTGACGGGGCTTTCAACGAGCACACTGAGTTACATCGTTCGAGAACTTTTGAACGAAGGTTTCATCGAAGTCACGGAGATCGAGCCAAACAAGGGTAGGCCTTCACAAATTCTGAGCATTGCGCGCTCTCGTTGGTCTGTCATAGGTGTCAAGGTGGGGCGTGAAGAGGTGCGAGGGGTTCTCTTCGATGCGGCGATGCAACCTTTGGAAAAGAAGTCCGTTCGCATCTTCTCGCACATGAGAAACAACGAAGGTTACGCTTCGGCGATATTGAGGATCGTCGACGAACTCAGAGATGAAAGGTTGCTCGGCGTCGGAATCTGTTCGTCTGGTATAGTTTCACACGGTGAGATCATCGTCTCGCACCTTATGAATGTCAGGGAGCTCAACGTTGAAGATCGTTTGGCAGAATCTCTGGGCATTGGTAACGTTGTCTTGATGAACGATGTCGACGCACTCGCGTACTTTCTATCGAGCCACGAAAAGGATGACTTTCTCACGGTCAGCTACGGCACTGGCATCGGCGCGAGCTTCTGGAGCAACGGACATGCGAAACATTTCGAGATAGGACACGCGATCATTACGAACGAGGGAAGATGCTACTGTGGACAGACTGGTTGTCTCGAATACCATTCTTCCGAGTACGCTGTGCTCAAATCTTACCTTGGAAAGGACATAGACTTCGAGGACTTCGCGATGAACGAGGAAGAAAAGTACAGACCCATCGTGGAAGAGATCAGGGCAAAGGCCCGTTCTAACTTCGAATCCGTGAGAGTCCACTATCTTGGGCCTTTCAGGAGGTTATCTTTCGTCCTCGGAAACTTGATCATGGTACTCAAGCCGCGTTCCGTAGTTTTTCTGGGTGAAGGGATAGTGAATGAAGAGATGGTGAGGATCTTGGAGAGGTTCGTCACAGAAAAGTTCAACTCGGAGTTCATTGGCAGCGTGGATTTTCGACTCTCACATGCGAGCTGGGAAGAGGGCGTCGCCCTTGCCACGGTTCGCAGGTTCTTGCCGAAAGCTCTGCTGTTATCCACTCGCTGAACATCGCACTGTTGTTGGTCCCTTGGTTCAACTCTTTGTCGAGGTGAGGAGGGTTCGAGATCATAGATTAAAATTAGGTATTGTTGACAATACACTTTGCAGTGTATCCAGAGAGTGTGCTATAATATAACTGGAACGTAAAAGCGAGGAGGTGTCGGTATGGCGATTCCGTTGATAGGTGAAAAGTTTCCAGAAATCGAGGTGCTCACGACACACGGCAGAATGAAGCTTCCGGACGCTTTCAAGGGTAAGTGGTTCGTTTTGTTCAGTCATCCCGCAGACTTCACACCAGTTTGCACGACAGAGTTCATAGCCTTCCAGAAGAGGTACAACCAGTTCAGAGAGCTGGGCGCAGAACTCATCGGTTTGAGTGTGGATCAAGTGTTTTCGCACATCAAGTGGGTCGAGTGGATCAAGGAACAAACGGGTGTAGAAATCGAATTTCCAATCATCGCAGACACCGGCAAGGTCGCCGAGATGCTCGGCATGATCCATCCTGCGAAGGGAAGCAACACGGTGAGGGCTGTCTTCTTCGTCGATCCGAACGGTATCATTCGCGCGATACTGTACTACCCCCAGGAAGTTGGAAGGAACATGGATGAGATAGTGAGGATCGTCAAGGCCTTCAAGGTCGCCGACGAAAACAAAGTCGCAATACCCGCGAACTGGCCAAACAACGAACTGATCAAAGATGAGGTCATCGTTCCACCACCGACCAGCGTTCAGGAAGCTGCTAAGAGGAAAGAACAGTACAAGTGCTTCGATTGGTGGTTCTGCCACAAGAAAGTCTGATATGTAGGCCCCTTTGGGGCCTTTTTCGTATAATCTATTGAGGAGGTGTTGAGTGATGATCCCAAAGGAGATCGAAAAGGCGTTCAACGAACAGATCAAAAAGGAACTCGCTTCAGCTTACCTTTATCTTTCAATGGCTGCATACTTCGAACACGAAAATCTCGAAGGGATGGCTCACTGGATGAAGAAACAAGCACAAGAAGAGGTTGGTCACGCGATGAAGTTCTTCGAGCACATCAACGAGCGAGGCGGAAGAGTGGAATTGTACGCGCTGGACGAACCAAAGAAAGATTGGTCTTCGCCGCTGGAAGTCTTCAAGCACACTTACGAGCACGAGCAAAAAGTTACGGCAAGCATAAACAGTTTGGTTGAGCTCGCCAAGAAACTGAACGACAACGCTTCCCTTGTCTTTTTGAATTGGTTCGTTAACGAGCAGATCGAAGAGGAAGCGAACGCTCAGAAAATCCTCTCTTTGCTCGAGCGCATAAAAGACAACTTTGCTGGTATAATCATGCTTGATGCAGAGCTGGCGAAGAGGGAGTGAATCTCATGTTCAACATCGATGAGGTATTCGAAATGGCTGAACAGATTGAAAGAAACGGTGTCGCTTTCTACAACAAAGCAGCTGAGATGTTCCCTGAATACACGAAAAAATCCATCTTCTTGAAGCTCGCGGAAATGGAGAAGGAACATGAGAAGAGATTCCACCAAATGAGGCTCGATCTGGCCAAGAAAGAGAGGGAACTCTCTCAATTTCTCGATCCTCAGGGTGAGGCTGCAGCGTACTTGAGGGCAATGGTGAGTGGAAAGGTGTTCGATCCCAAACTGGACCCAACAACGAGATTCAACCAGGTCAGATCGCTCTCAGAAGTTTTGAGAATAGCCATCGACGTTGAAAAAGATTCGATAATCTTTTACCTCGGTCTGAAGGAAATGATTCCACAGGGACTTGGAAAGGACAAGATCGATCTCATTGTTCGTGAAGAGATGTCTCACGTAACGATACTGAGCGATCTTCTCGAAAAACTTTCTTGAGGGAAGTGTTAGCTTGGTCACGAAGGAAAAGGTATTTGAAGCTTTGAAACAAGTCATCGACTTCGAGATAGGTTTGGACATAGTGAGCCTTGGGCTCGTGTACGATGTGGCTGTGGACGAGGAGAGCAACGTCACGATCACGATGACGATGACGACACCGGCGTGTCCTTTGGCTGGACTCATCTTACAGGACGCTGAAGACAAAGTAAGGCAGATCGAGGGTGTGAAGGACGTCAAGATCAACCTGACCTTCGATCCACCTTGGACGCCCGACAGGATGAGCGAGGAGATAAAGAAAAAGTTCGGAATATGAAGCTGAGAGAACTTTACACCGTCCTCAAAGATGTTCTGAAAGAGGCCTCCGAATCGCCAGGTTCGGAGGCTTTGTCCATATTGAGTAAGGTCACCTCGCAGACACGTGAAAGATTGTTGATGAACTTCGAAGAAGAGATCGACGAAAACGTGTGTCAAATGGCGATTTCACTCTCTAAGAAACGCGCGAATGGCTATCCGTTGCAGTACATCACTGAACGATGCTACTTTCACGGTTTAGAACTCTACGTGTGCGAAGGTGTGTTCGTGCCACGCATTGAGACGGAATTGCTGGTCGACTTGGCTTTGGAACTCATCGAAGAAAGGAGTTTCAAGGTGGTGGCGGACATAGGAACCGGTACGGGCTGTATTGCCATAGCGATCGCACTCGAGAGTCGATGCGAAGTTCTCGCAACGGATGTGAGTGAAAGAGCGCTTGAGACTGCCAGACGAAACATCGAACGGTACAAAGTCCATGTCCAGCTGTTGAAAGGTGCATATCTTGCTCCCTTGCGTTCCGTTCTAGACGATGTTCAACTCATCGTTTCGAATCCGCCGTATGTTTCGACACGCGCCGAACTTCCCGCCGACGTTAAAAAAGAACCACACGAGGCACTCTTTGCGGGGGAAGACGGGCTCGAGTTCTACCGAAATTTCTTTTCCGATCCTTCCCTCCTCGCTCGAAAAACGATCATCATGGAGATGTCACCAGAGCAGGAAGGTCCATTGAGGGACCTCCTCAAGGGCCTTGGAACACTCACATTCTTGAAAGATCAATTCAGCAGGACCAGGTTTTTCAGACTCGACGTCGCGTGATAAAATAATTCGTGGAACTAACTTTCGAGGTGGTCGTCTTGAAAAGGTTGCTCAAGTACGCAAAGCCTTATGCTTGGTTTTTCGTGTTTGCGATATTTGTAGTGCTCGTTTCGGCCGTGGTGGATTTGTTGCCACCACAACTGATCAGAACGATCATAGACGGCTACTTAAACAACGAGGCTTTGTCTCAGTCTGAGAGACTTTCTGGAATCTACAGACTCAGTTTCACAGTGGTGGGAGTCTTTGCGGCGCAATTCTTACTCAGTTACTTGAGCACCTTTGTCACATCGTACTTGGGCAACAGGATCGTACACGATGTGCGCACGGAGCTTTTCGAAAAAGTTCTGCGTCTACCCATGTCCTTCTTCGACAAGAACCCTTCAGGTAGGATCACCACGAGGATCGTCAACGATACCCAGAACATACAAGAGTTCTTCACAAGCGTCATCACAGCGATGGTGAAGGATGTGTTTCTCCTCGCAGGTACGATATACTTCCTCGTTCGCCTGAGTCCGAGGTTGTTCACGACGAGCAGTTTTATCTTTCCCATCATAGCGGTTGCGATGATCCTGTTCAGGTACTTCGATCTGAAAGTCTACAGAGAGGTCCGAACCAACTTGGCGAAAGTGAACGCTTACCTTGCGGAACACATCAGCGGGATGAGTGTGATAAAACTTTTCCTTGCAGAGAACTACAAGAGAAAAGAGTTCGACTCGGTGAACTCGGAGCTGTACAGATCTCAGATGAAACAGCTCTACGTGTTCGGTATCTTTCGGCCGTTCATAAGTTTCGTGAGGTACATGGCTACGAGCGTGATCGTCTATTTCGGAGCGAGAATGATCCTGCAAGAGACAATAAGTTTCGGTGAACTCTACGCTTTCATCTCTTACATAGACACCTTCATGAGACCTTTGGAGGACATTTCTGAGAAGTACGACATAATTCAGAACACTACAGCCTCGTGTGAGAAGATATTCTCGTTGATGGACGAACAACCAGAGCCGAGTGGGAAGAAAGGCAGCCATCTGACCATCGAGAAGGGTGAGCTGAAATTTGAAGATGTCTGGTTCAGTTACGATTCAGAAAGGTGGGTTTTGAAAGGGATCAACGTTGTTTTCAAGCCCGGAGAACTGACCGCGATCGTTGGTGAAACAGGTGCGGGAAAGACATCCTTGATGAATCTCATCAACGGACTGTACGTACCACAGAAAGGACGAATCCTCATCGACGAGAGGGAGATGTTCGAGTACGATTTGACGAGGATCAGAAAACAGATTGCGGCGGTTCCTCAAGATGTGATCCTCTTCACGGGAACGATCCTTGACAACGTGAGGTTGTTCGACGAGTCTTACACAGAAGAACAAGTCGTCGAGGCTCTCGAAAAAGTCCATGCGTATGACATCGTGTCTCGCCTGACAGATGGAATCCACACCAAGATCGTCGAAAGAGGTTACACGCTCTCTGCTGGTGAAAGACAACTCATCGCCCTTGCTCGTGCGGTGTTGTTCGACGCCAAGATTCTCATACTCGACGAAGCCACCAGCAACATCGATGTGGAAACCGAGACGAGGATCGAGGCAGCGATAAGAGAACTCTCTAAGGAAAAGACCATGATCATGATTGCACACAGGCTCTCCACGGTGAAGAACGCGGACAGAATACTCGTCGTGCACAACGGCAAGATAGTCGAAGAGGGTAAACACGCACAGCTTTTGGCACATCAAGGAGTCTACTATCAACTCTACCAAATACAGTTCGCTTCATGAATTTCAGAGCTTCTCTTTCCACATTTCGTACAGTTTTTGATAATGAGGAACGAGTCGTTCGTCCGGTTCGTAGATCTCGAGTTCATCTTTGAGAGCTTCCATGGACTTTTTCCTGTGATCCTCTCCAAGCAGGTGCCAGATCGCTCCGAGAGCGGTGCCCTGTCTCTTACTCTGCACGATAATTCTCTGATTGATCACTGTCGCGAGCATCTTCGTCCAGATATCAGCCCTGGTCAAACCACCCGTTGAGTAGACGCTATCACATCTCTTAGGCAGGAGCTTGACCACATCGAAGATCCTTCTCAGATTCAGGATGATACCCTCCAAGACACTCCGCGCAACCATCCACTCGGTCGTGTCACCGCGAAGGTTCAGGAACTTCGCACTCAGTTTCGGATCCAGTTCGGGGAATCTCTCGCTGAACACGAACGGATAGAACAAAACGGCGCGTGAGACGTCCACGTTGTAGAAGTTCTCTTCGATCGATTTTATGATCTGGGCATGATCGTACTTCGAGAACAGCTTCACATACCAGTCGAAGACTATCCCACCGTTACTCGTCGCCACTCCACTGATGTAGTAGTCTTCGTCCACAACGTAACACCACACACCAGGTGATGGATAGTCTTTCGGTGGTTCACTCACTATGGACCTTATCGCCGCGCTGCTACTCGAAGAGATGGTCACCGAATCGTCAACATTCGCGCCGGAACCTATGCTCGAAGCTGCGGCGTCCGAAATACCCACAAACACGATCGTACCTTTGGCAAATTCTGTTCTCTTGCACATTTCTTCGGTCATTTCTTTTGCAAAACGTGGCGAGACGAGCTCTGGCAGCTTGCTTTCATCAACATTTGCCAACGCTTTGAGCACGTCTGTCAACCAAACCTTCCTGTGAATGTCCAGAAATCCTGTTCCAGAAGCAACGGAAATATCGCTGACCAAAGTTCCGGTGAGCCTGTAGAAAATGTAATCCTTGATCGAGACGATCTTACACGCCCTTTCGATTTTCTCAGGCTGGTTCTGTGCGAACCACATGAGTTTGAAGAAAGGATAAGCAAAGTTGCTGGCACACCCTGCCGTGTTTTGGAGGAATTTTGTGAGTTCTCTGTCCTTCTTCACTTGAAGCACTTGGGGTATGGATCGTTCGTCGACCCAAGGAATGACGTTCCCCATGGGTTGGAAGTTCTCATCGAGAAAAAGCACAGAATGCAACATGCTGTCGAGGACGATAGCATCAACGTGGTGGAACTTCTCTCCCACTCTCTTCAACGCTTTGAACACAGCGTTCTCGATCTGGAAAGGGTCCTGCTCGAACATGGAAGGACCAACAGTGAACACATCGTAGGGTTCGCTGACATCAAGCAAAACCTTCAACGCTTCAGAATCGTAGAGGATGACCTTCACGGCGGTCGTGCCAATGTCTACGCCAACGTAAGTTCCCACCCATGACACCTCCACACGGCTATGTTACATCAAGCCAACGATCCCGGCAAGACCTCACCGGAGCAAGTACGCGGTCAGCGCGATGCCCAAACTGGAGGCGAGCAACGTGAGCATGGCAACAAAAAAGGTGTTCTTGATGAACTTCACGTTGTTCATCTCTATGCCATAGTTTGCAAGTATTCGCGACCACATCATTCCTGCGAGTGCTCCGATGAGCGTTATGTTCCCACCTATGTTGGAGCCGACAACCAAACTCATTGCGTAAATTAAGGGTTTCTGCCAAAGCACGTGCGCGAAGAAGATCGTCATGGGCTGGTTTATCATTATGTTCGCCGCGAAGGCGGTCGTGTATGTTGTGAAGAGCGAAGCCAAGAGATCGTTCCTAAGGTTGAACAACTTAGCAACGAGGTCAGTGAGCCCGTACATGGAGAAAACCTGAACGAAGACAAAGAACGTTATGATCATGGGAAGGATTTTCCAAGGAACGCGTTTGAAAACATCAACGAAGAAAGAAAAGTCGTTGTTTGATTCCGACATCTTGCTCGAGAAAACGAAGTTGAGCACCGCATAGATGATGCAGTAGAGAACAACAGCCTTCCAAAGCGGCAAATTTATGAAATCACCTATCGCGACTGTCACGAAGAAAGCACAAAAGGTCAGACCCGACAACCACGCGTAGAGCTTGCTCTTGAGGGTTTTCTCTACGTCGAGCTGTAGTTGCACATCGATGCGCTGCGGAATCTTCTTTCGGTACTGCAGATAAAAGCCTATTACAGAGGTGATTATCGCAGCCAAGGTTGGGATAAACATCAGCTTTGCGTAATCAAAGAAGCTCAGAGAGTAAGCCTGTGCGACAATGACGTTCGTGGGGTTACCTATGTAGAAGAACATGCTCCACGTGTTTGAGGTGAAGAACACACTTATGAGCATGGGAATAGGGTCGATTCCTGCATACTGCGACATGTAGACAATGATCGGCGTTAGTGTGAGTGTGACTATGTCGTTCGACGTGAACACGGTCATGATTCCAGCGAGCGCTATCGTGTTGAAGAAGAGTCTTTTACCGTCACTTCTACTGAGTCTCAGAAACTTGTAGGCGATCACTTTGAGTAAACCAGAAGCATCCAAACTGATGCATATGTAAGCCGAACCGAAAAAGATGACGAGTATCTGCCACGGTACTATGTTCAACTGCTTCATCAAGGACGTTCTGATCAGAGTGAGAGGGACCACTCCTGTGGCGATGAGTAAGATCAAGGCTAACACAGAAGACTTCGCGTGGTCCAACGAGATATCTTTGTCCTTTATCCTTATCTTCGGTTCTTTGATCGTCAAGTACACCGTGGCAAAGAAGAGGTTCAGCACGATCACGAGATCGACCATTCGTCATCCCCCTGGTTGAGCTCACACTTTGAATCTTACCAACAAAAGCGAGCGCAAAAGCTTTTCTGATACACATTTCACAGTGCTTTCACCGCTGGGTTAGAACGCTGCGAGAAATGTTAACAAGGGGATTCCTGTTGCAACGTGTCCCTCTTTCATATATAATTTTTTTGACAGCCCACTGTTATATGGGGGTTTGTCAAAATATTTTTCGCGAGGGAGGGAGTTCCAATGAGGAAACTGCTGGTCTTAACCATCGCGGTAATTGTCCTCGGCACACTGCTTGCAGCACCTAAGTACGTGCTCAGGTTCAATCATGTTCTCGCAGCCACAGAACCTTACCATGAAGCTTTCTTGAAGTGGGCCAAGGCCGTGGAAGAAAGAACCAAGGGAGACGTGAAGATTGAAGTGTTCCACAGTGCGCAGCTCGGTGTGGAGGAAGACATACTCGAGCAAATCAGGGCCGGTGCACCGGTGGGTCAGAAC
>JAPYWY010000038.1 GCA_028276125.1 Pseudothermotoga sp. | reverse complement strand
ACAGCATTTGAAGCGAGTTCTCGGCCATCGACGGAATGGCAAGCTTCAAGAGCTGTTTCGAAATGAATCTCAATTCGTCTCCACGGACAGATTGTCTCAGCAAAGAATATTTCAAGTTCTCCACCCAGCCATAGTCATACCAAAAATGGGTTGCGAAATTGGTTCGCACAGTTAACTTTTTGGGTGACGTGTTCTGTTATACTCAATTGGTGCTATGGGAGGCTATTACAGCTTAAGGGACCAGATTCTAAGGTTCACCTCGGAAATAGCAGGACAGCGCGTGATAGTCGTCAACACGGGTGCGGAGGACGTTTTCACGAAACTCCTCGTGGATAGGGCTGTCTTCACAACGACCGACGAAGAATTCTTGAAACTCGCCGATCCAAGATCGATCAGGTTGGTGATGAACCCCACGAAGCTGTCCTTTGCCCCGGAGACCTTCGATGCCGCGGTCCTTTTCTTCACGTTCTTCTATCTGCCCAAACACGAAGCGATAATCGAAAACGTCAATCGTGTTCTAAAAAAGTGGGGAAAACTCTACATTTGGGACGTCGTGATACCAAAGAAGATGGCACACAAGAGCTTCTTCGTGGTACCTCTGTTGATGGACACGGGGCAGGAACTGGTCAGGACTGTCCATGTGACGAAATGGAGGCGGGAACAGCCCATAGGATTAGTGAAGAAGATCGCACGAGAGAGAGGCTTCAAAGTGACGAAGGAAGAACTGTACGATCAAGTCTTCTACCTCGAGATGGTAAAGATCGCGCCGCTCAAGCTACAAACGCCCTGATGTCACATCGAGGCAAGTTTCATGAGCGCGTTCACTGTTTCCTCAAATGATGGTTTCTCTGCGATGTCCTGCTTGAGAAAGGCATCTATCAAGCCCTTCATTTTTATGGCTTTGTCTATCAACTCGTTCGAACCGGGTTTGTATGCGCCCACGTCTATGAGGTCCTTAGCCTCCTGATAGGCCGCCATCAAACTTCTGAGCGCTCTACTCGCCTTCAAGTGCTCCTCACTCACCACATCTATCATGAGCCTGCTTATGCTCGCCAAGACATCTATCGCTGGATAGTGATTCAGCTCTGCAAGTCTCCTCGACAACACTATGTGCCCATCAACTATGCTCCTGACCGTGTCGGAGATCGGTTCGTTGAAATCGTCTGCCTCCACCAAGACGGTGTATATGCCCGTGATGCTGCCCTTGTCAGAGTTTCCAGCCCTTTCGAGGATGCTGGGTAAACCCGCGAAAACACTCGGAGTATAGCCCCTCGAAGTGGGCGGTTCACCTATCGCCAGGCCGATCTCTCTCTGTGCCATCGCCCAGCGCGTGAGCGAATCCACCATCAAAAGGACGTTGTATCCCAAGTCTCTGAAGAATTCGGCAACGCTCGTGGCAGTGTACAGAGCCTTGGCTCTCAACAGCGCGGGCTGATCCGATGTTGAAACAACGACGATAGACCTTTTGAGCCCTTCTCCGAGGTCCTTCTCGATGAACTCTCTCACTTCTCTTCCGCGCTCCCCAATCAAGGCAATGACGTTGATGTCAGCGATCGTGTTCCTCGCAATCATGCCGAGCAGAGTACTCTTTCCGACACCGCTACCAGCGAAGATACCCATCCTTTGACCCTTCCCAATCGTGATGAAACCATCGATGGCGCGTACCCCCACAGGGAGTGGCTCTGTGATGCGCATTCTCTTCAGTGGATGAGGAGCGTTCCTCAACAGTGGATATCTCTTCGCAGCGGTCAGCGGTCTGCCATCTATCGGACGTCCCAGACCGTCCAAGACTCTGCCGAGCATATCTTCACCCACGGCGACGTCGAGCTGTCTGGACGTGCCGAAGACCAGAGTACCATGCTTGGCACCAGAAATGTTTTCAAGTGGCATCAGGAGGACTCGTCCATCTTTGAAACCAACGACCTCGCAGAGCGCCCTCCTCGAGTCGAGATCAACCTCGCAGACCTCCCCCAGAGAAGCGTCTGGTCCGATCGATTCGACGGTCAAACCAAGGATTCTGACGATCTTGCCATTGTACTTGGGAAATTCAAGATTGCTGAGCTTCTCCTTGAACTGTCTGAGAAACTTCGTTGGTTCCGACAGGGCCGAAGACCTCCTCTATCAACCTCTCCACCAACATGACGGCCGCTCTGTTGGTTCCATCGAGGACTCCAAGTTCCGTATCTACGAGCACCTCACCCGGTTTCAAAGATGAAGATCGCACGACCTCGAAACCCATTGCTTCGCACTGTTTCAAAATCTCTGGGAAAGTCTCGGCATCCTTTTCGTTGAAGATCACCTTGGCGCTCCTGACCTCGGACAGTTTTGAGAAAATCTTCTTCATCTTCTGGCGAAAATCAACCTGGTCGAGTGATCTGAAGGCGATCTTCTCTATCAAGATTCTCAATAGATCGGTCAGTTCTTCGAACATCTCTTCCCTCTTCTGATCAAGCTGCCTTTGAAAGCTCGATACCAAAACGTTGAGTCGCTGCGAAGCTTCCGCAACATACTTCCGAAACTGCTGTCTCTCAAGCTCGATCTCATGGATCATCTTCTGCCTCTTCTCTTTGGCTTCGTTCAACATCTTGGACGCTTCGGCTTCAGCCTGACGGAGAATTTCATCGGCCTTAGCCTTGGCTTCTTCCAAGATTTTCGTCACGGTCGTGGAATCGAACGCATCGTTCGAATCGTTGTTCTGCCGTTCTTTCTTTCCGACGATGCAAGGAGCGTCTATGAGAAGCTGTCTCTTCTTGATGATCATACGATCAGTTCCTCACCGCCACCACGCGCAATGACGATCTCTCCAGCTTCTTCGAGTCTTCTGATGACGTTTATGATCTTCTGCTGAGCCTCTTCAACGTCCTTCAACCTGACGGGTCCCATGTATTCGAGCTCGTCCTGCAAGAGTTGTGCGGCCCTCTTGGAAATGTTCTTGAAGATCTTCTGCTTGACTTCCTCGGATGCACCCTTGAGTGCCAGTGCCAAATCTCGCGTTTCGACCTCTCTGAGCACGATCTGCACCGATCTGTCGTCCAACTTGACGATGTCTTCAAACACGAACATCCTTCTGCGTATCTCTTCCGCAAGCTCTGGAGAATCGTAGGACAGTTTCTCCATGATCTTCCTCTCGGAAGTTCTGTCTATGCTGTTCATGATCTCCGCTGCAGTGTCGACACCACCCACTTGGCTGAAAGTCTGCATGACGAAACCAGAGAGCTTGCGTTCGAGATTCTTCTCTATGTCTCTTATCACGTCCGGAGAGGTACGCTCGAGCAACGCGATCCTCTTTATCACCTCGATCTGCAGTTCTTCTGGAAACGCCGAAAGGATCTTGCCCGCAAGTTGTGGCTCAAGATAACTCAGTATGACTGCGATCGTTTGCGGATGCTCGTTCTGCAGAAAGTTCACCAACTGCAGAGGGTCCGCCTGTCTCAAGAAATCGAACGGCTTAACCTGTAGATTCGAAACGAGTCGCTCGATGATCTTCATCGCCTTCTCTGGTCCGAACGCTTTTTGAAGCACCTCTTTCGCGTACTCTATTCCACCCTGGGCGATCATTTCCCTGGCCCTCGCGATGTCTTGAAACTCTGTTAAAACCTGCTTTTTCTCTTCGTCCGTTATCTTGCCGAGGTTCGCTATCTCGATGGTGAGCTGTTCCACATCGGACTCGTCGAGGTGCTTCAAAACTAAAGCGGCCTTCTCCGGACCGAGCATTACCAACAAGATTGCGGCCTTCCTTTTACCGGTGAGCTGCTTCTTTTCTGGCACCTCAGGTCCCTCTCTCAACCAACCAGAGTTTTATCACGTTGGCAACTTCCTCGGGATCTTGTTTGAAGACCTTCTCCAAGTTCTCCCTCAGTTCCTGCATGGCCTTCTCCTCGGGCGACACTGGCACTTCCTTCACCTTCTCCTCTTCGAGCATTCGCTTCAGTTCCTCCTCCATCTTCACTTTTCTCGCTTCTATTGCCCTTCTCGCCTTCACGCGTCTGATCTGCAGGATGATCAGATACACCAACAAGAACGATAATCCCGCCAACAAAGATAAGCCTATCATCACAGTGATTTGTCTCCTGCGTTGCTCCAGCTCGAGTTGACTCTTCCTGAATTCCACTTCCAAGCTTCTATCGAACGGAAGGAAGGCGACGGAGACGGACAGATTTTGCTCTGAGGGGCTCGCTCCTATGCCTTTCTCGACGAGATCAGAAACGATCTTGGCCCATCTGTTCATTTCATTCTCGTTGAAACCACTGAAGACACTGGATGAAGCGTCGATGATGACAGACAGCGAAACGGATCTTATTTCGCCTTCTTTGTTCTGAACGAGGTTCTCGACGACCGAGCTCAGTTCGTAGTTGGTGATCGTCCTTGTCCTTTCGTACGTGGATGTACCTTGCTGTGTCAGGCTCGGATAAGTGGGAGGAATGTTCGCCTCGCTACCCACCGGGCCACCCGTGGCCGGCATGTTGACACTCTTTTCGCTCTCTTGTTCTTGACTCCTGATCAAGCCACCCTGTCTGGTGATGGGTTCGTACTTGGTGATCTGCCGCTCGATTTTTTCCCAATCGAGTTTGATGTCTGGTATGACCTCGACCCTCCCCACACCGAAGACGGCTTCGAGCGTTTGCTTCACCTTCTTGGCGTAATAGCTTTCCAAGTTCATCTTCAATTCAGTCCTGTCAGCAGCGACGAGCATCTCCGCCGAACTCGTGACCCTGTCGCTCAAAACGCGTGAATACTGATCGATCACACGAACGTTTTCAAGCTTCAGTCCTTCCACGGCTCCCGCGACGAGCTGCATGATACCTTTGATCTGAGTCTGACTGAGGTCTTTGCCAGGCTCCAAGACCACGAGGACTGATGCCCTGGGCTCGGCCATTTCTCCACGCACGTAATAGGTGTACTTCGGAAGTGTTAAGTGAACGCGTGCGCTCTTCACGCCAGAAATCGTCATGATACTCCTTTCAAGTTCTCCTTGAAGCGCGATCTGGTAACGCACTTGCCTGTCGAAACTCGTGGCACCAAGGCTTTGCTGATCGAGGATCTCAAAACCCCGCGTCATGGGTCCCAAAATCCCTGCAGAGGCAAGCCTCATGCGCAGTTCGTAAACGTTGTACTTTTTCGACACCAAGATCCTTCCTGGCTCGACCTTGTACTTGATACCCATCGCGTCGAGCTGCTGCACTATGTAACCGGCCTGTTCCTCGGACAGACCGCTCACCAGTGGCACGTACCCCGGTGCGGCGAGCACGACAGCCATGATCACGATCACGACAATGATTGAAACAGCGATGCCACCAAACAAAACCTTGCTCGCGGTTGGCAGGTTTTTCCATTTATCGAGGAGTTTGGAGAAAAATTCCTTAACCCTCCCGAGGAAATCCAGAAGGATCACTCCTGTCAAGTTATTTTACCACCGATTGACCCTTCTGGTTCAAATTTCTCCTCAGATTCCGAAACACCATCGTAATGCCTCGAACCAAGAAAATCTTTAAAATTGCTTCGAAGATCCGTGCGGTGTACAATGAAATTGGAGTGAGTATATTGGACTGGACGATAAGTGTGGAAGATGTTTTGCTGAAGAGGAGATTGATCCTCAAGGGTGTTTTCGAGGCTGAGTACGTAGACGCTCCAAACGCTCGTTGCAGGGTGGTCGAGCCCATACAGGTAAAGATGGTGGTGGTCGCAGCGCGCGATGGAATAGCGGTCGGAGGGTACGTGAGAACCACGATCGAGCATCCGTGCGACAGGTGCTTGAAACCTGTTTTGTTACCGATAAGCGGTACAATAGAGGCGCTGTATAAACCTGTTTCGGAGATTCCCACAAGTGAGGAAGAGGAGTTGAAGTCACTCAGGAACGTGTTATACTACGATTCGGACCGGATCGATCTGACGGACAGGATAATCGAAGCCATCGTGGTCGAGGTACCCATGAAAGTGTTGTGCAGCGAGAGCTGTAAAGGGCTTTGTCCGCACTGTGGTGCCGATTTGAACGAAGAAAAAGAACACAAATGCACGCATGATGACGTCGATCCGAGGTGGAAAAAACTTTTCCTCGTGAAGCAGAACCTGACGAAGGAGGGCTGAACCGTGGCGAACCCGAAGCAGAAAAGATCGAGATCAAGAACCCACATGAAGAGGGCCAAAACCTACAGGGCGATAAGCGTCCCGATGGCAGTGTGCCCGAACTGTGGTCAACCTAAGCTGCCCCATAGAGTCTGTCTGCACTGCGGTTACTACAACGGCAAGCAAATCCTCGAAGTAGCGGAGTGAGTCATGCCGAGGATAGGTCTCGATGCCATGGGAGGCGACAGGGCGCCCGTCGAGATCGTTGAAGGCGCCAGGTTGTTCCTTGCGGATGGAAAGTGTGACCTTGTCTTGATCGGAACCAAACAAGCACTGAGCAACGTCGAGGACGCAGAAAAAGTCGAAGTGGACGACTTTCTCCCCATGGACGTGAGACCCACCGAAGTGTTGCGCAGGAAGAACTCCTCCATGTACGTGGGTTTGCAGCTCCTCAAAGAGAAGAAGATAGATGCGTTTGTGAGCGCCGGAAACACCGGCGCTCTCTTCGCTGGTGCGACCTTCGTGCTGGGTAGGATCGAGCACGTGGACAGGCCGGCATTGGCCGTAGCCGTTCCATCCATCAAAGGTTTCACGATCCTGATAGACGCCGGGGCAAACGTTCGGGTGAGGGCCGAGCATCTTTTGGATTTCGCGATCATGGGTCTTGCATACGCGAAGGTTTTGGGAAAACAACAGCCAAAGCTGGGATTACTCAACGTGGGAGAAGAAGAGAACAAGGGTGACGAGACCACGAAGGAAGCCTACGAACTCTTGAAGACTCACCTGTCTGAAAGTTTCCTTGGCAACATCGAAGGGCACGACATAAACACTGGAAAAGTTGACGTAGTTGTATGTGATGGTTTTTCGGGTAACGTGGCTATGAAAACGATGGAAGGTACGGCGAAGATGATCGTCACAACCTTGAAGGACCAAATAAGGAATGCTGGTCTCTTCGCGAAGCTTGGAGCACTGATGTTATCACGGACTCTGAAGAAAATGATGGAAAAACTCGACCCGAGAACCTACGGTGGAGGTTTCATATTGGGCGTCAACGGTTTGGTCATCAAGGCGCACGGTTCTTCCGACAGAAAGGCTATGAAGAACGCACTCGAAGTTGCGCTGAAGGGTGTTCAGATGGGCCTGGTGGAGAAGATCGCTGGGGAGATTGCTCGTGTGCGGGATAGTGGGGTTGGTAGGTGAGATCTTCGTTTCTGATCTCATAGAAGGCCTTGAGAGACTCGAGTACAGGGGTTACGATTCGGCAGGTGTCGCCTTCCTTCGAAATTCTTCGTTGCATGTTGAGAAGAACAAGGGCAGGGTTGCCTCGCTGAAAGAAAAGCTTTTTGAACTTCTGCAGGAAAAGATCGCCATGGGAATTGCACACACACGCTGGGCGACGCACGGAGAACCCAACGACATCAACGCACATCCCCACACCGACTGTCACTCAAAGCTCTGCGTCGTACACAACGGAATCATAGAGAACTTCAAAGAGCTCAAAAAGAGACTCGAGGAAGTTGGACACAAGTTCGTCTCCGATACCGACACCGAGGTGATCCCGCATCTCATCGAAGAGTACTACACGAACGATCTCGCGGAAGCGGTGAGAAGGGCTGTGAAATTGCTCGAAGGAAGTTTTGCGATCGCCGTCATCCACGTCGACCATCCAGACCTCATCGTGGGTGCGAGGAAAGGTTCTCCTTTGATCTTGACCGTCGGTGACAGAGTCGCGGGAATAGCTTCGGATGTAACGCCTTTGTTGAAGTATTCCAGGGACATGGTCTTTCTCGAGGATGGGGACATGTTCTACGTATCGAAAGGTCACTACGAAGTTTTCGATGTGCTCGGACGGAAGAAGGAGAGAAAGCCTGTACGCATCGAGTGGACTTACGAAACAGCGCAGAAATCTGGTTACAAACATTACATGTTGAAGGAGATCTTCGAAGAGCCATCTTGCATTGCCGCGACGCTCTCTGGAAGGATCAAGTCTGGGAAGGTCCACTTGCCTGAGATAGAAGAGCTCCAAGGAGTGCTTGCGAGTTCGAAAGCTTTGAAGGTCGTCGCCTGTGGAACCAGCAGCTACGCGGCGCTCTCTTTCAAATATTTCCTCGAGAATCTGTGTGACGTCTACGTGGATGTGGAAGTTTCCTCGGAATTCAGATACAAGAGACCAAACTTTGACAAAAACACTGTTTTGGTTGCCGTCTCACAATCTGGAGAGACCGCGGACACACTGGAATCTGTGAGACTGGCAAAATCGAAAGGCGCGAAGGTCCTTGCGGTCACCAACGTGGTCGGCTCAACGCTCATGAGAGAATCGGATCACACGCTCCTTCTGAACGCGGGACCAGAGATAAGCGTTGCAGCAACGAAGAGCTACGTGACACAACTGGTGCTTTTGTTCATGCTGGGCTTGAAGATAGTCGAGCTCAAAGATCAATGGAACGAACGTTGCGAAAAGTTGCTCGATGGCATGCTGAGACTTCCCGAAGTCTTGGACGCAACGTTGAGCAGAGCAGAACACGTGAAGGAAGTCGCTTTGAAGTACAAGGATTTTCAGCATTTTATGTACATAGGAAGGGGTCTGGGATATCCGACGGCACTCGAGGGGGCATTGAAGCTCAAGGAGATAAGCTACATCCACGCGACCGCGTACCCCGCTGGTGAACTGAAACATGGGCCGATCGCGTTGCTCGGGCCAGATTTCCCAGTCTTCGCAATCGCGCCGCTCGATGCACTCTACACCAAGATGAAGAACAACATGATAGAATGCAAGGCCAGAAAAGCGAAGCTCATAGCTCTCACGAGCGATGATTGCGAAGACGTCCACGAGATCGCGGACGATGTGCTCAGCGTGAACACGTTTTCCGAGCATCTTTATCCCGTTCTCATGGCACCGGTGATTCAACTGTTCGCCTACTACATCGCCGACGCGCTCGGACACGATCCGGACAAACCCAGAAATTTGGCGAAGAGTGTGACGGTGGAGTGATACAATGGAACTTCTGAAGAAATTGTTGGATCTGATGAACGAAAAAGAGGCGATCAATACCGTAGTGCTCGACATGAGAAAAACACCGATGCCTGCGGATTTCTTCGTGATCGCTACCGCGAACTCTCAAACGCACATGAGTACGTTGAGGGATGTCGTGGTCGAGTTCTTTTTGACCAACGGTCACTCACTCATCTACTACGACAAAGGAGAAGGTTACGACTGGCTGTTGATAGACGCCGGCGACATTGTTGTGCACGTTTTCACAGCGCACGGCAGGGAATTCTACGATCTCGAAGGTCTGTGGAGCGATGCGGTCAAGCTCTTTCAAGCTTGACCGCTGCAACCAAGAACGTTCCTCATCTTGTGCTTGACGACCTGCTTTATCGCCTCGCGCGCAGGTCCAAGATACTTCCTCGGATCGAATTCCTCAGGGTGTAGTGCGAACACTTCTCGTATCGTTGCGGTCATCGCGAGCCTCAGATCCGTGTCGATGTTGACCTTGCATATACCCATCGTTGTGGCCTTCCTTATCATGTCTTCAGGTACACCTTGAGCGCCTTCGACCTTTCCGCCGTATTTGTTCACTTTCTCAACAAATTCCGGCAGAACACTCGAGGCTCCGTGGAGAACCAATGGGAAGTTTGGTAATCTTTTCGCGATCTCCCTGAGCCGATCGAAATCAAGCTTTGCTTCTCCCTTGAATTTGTACGCACCGTGACTGGTCCCAATTGCGACGGCGAGCGAGTCCACTCCAGTTCTCTCGACAAACTCAACAGCTTTGTCCGGATCGGTCATCGAAGCTTCCCTCTCACTGA